>CAZQHA010000566.1:0-3108 GCA_964592795.1 uncultured Planctomycetaceae bacterium
GCGGCTCAACCGCCGCCGCCTCCGCCCCCTCCTGCGGGAGGCGGAGTCCCGCCGCCGCCGGGAGCCCCGGGAGTCGTCGGCGGCGCGGGCGCTTCCGGGATCTTGGGGATCGGAATCGCCTCCTCCGCGACCCGGAGCGGTTCGGGGAAGCGCAGCACGCGCTTGTACGTGAGCGTGCGGCGGTCGATCGGGGCGATGCGCAGCTGCTCGTTCACGAGTCGCGGAGCGAGCTCGAGCACGAGCGTGATCTCGATGCGCGCCGGCAAGCCGGACGCCTCCTCGTTGCGGTCCGTGCCCCACTCGTCGATCGGGTCCTCGTCCGGGCCGTCGGCCGCGAAGCACTGCACGTCGAAGCTCTTCACGCGCTCGTGGAGCAGCACGAAGTTGCCGCCGTCGAACGGCTGGTCGTCCACGCCGAACGCTTCGCGCCGAAAGATCTCGAGGAACTGGTCGGAGCTCGGGCTCTGCCGCAGGCGGTATCCGACCTCGCACCAGTCGGCGCGCACGAACCGATCGTCGATCACGTGCTGCGCGAGCGTGTCGCTGGTCGTCACGAAGTCGACGCTGTCGCCGTCCATGCCCAGCATCACGCGGTTCTTGACGCGCAGCTGCTCCGTGCGCGGTCGGCCGTACACCGTCAATCCGCGCAGATCGCGCTCGATCATGTCGAGGATCGCCGGGCCCGCGAGCTGCGTCTCCTGGATGTTGTGGATCGTGTCGCGCGACGTGCGCGCGGCGGTGAGGATCTGCGCGAGCGACATCATGATCCCGGCCATGATGAGCAGGGTCAGCAGCACTTCGATGAGCGTGAAGCCCGAACGCCCGGCGCGCTTCATGGGTCGTTCCCCGCGCTGCCGCCGTTCGTGTCGGCCGACGCAGCGGCGTTCTCGGTCTCCTCGGTCTCGCCGTACACCTGCTTCCAGGGAATCCAACGCTCGAGGATGAGCTCGTTCTTTTGTTCGCCGATCACCGGGCTCGTGATCCGGATGCGCACTTTCTCGAACGGCTGCTCGGCTTCCTCCTCGTCCTCGTTCTCGTCCAAGTCCTCCTCGCGCGGCGCCCAGCTGTCGAACTCGCCCGTGTCGTCGTCGTTCGTGCGGAACGTGGCGTCGCCGACGAGCACCTCGTACATGAAGTCGGGATAGCCCTCCTCGGCGTAGCTGCCGACGAGTCCGTTCTCGATGTCCTCGCGAAACTCGCCCGACGCGATCTGGCCGAGCGTCAACAGGGCCAGCTCGCGCGAGAGCTTGAAATTGCGCGTGTGCGCCGCGGTCATCTTGGCCGTGTTGAGACCCTGCAGGACCAGGATCATGCTCATGCCGACGATCACGATCGTGACGGCGACTTCGGCCAAGGTGAAGCCGGCGTGCGACGTGGGATGCTCGGCGCGCCTGAGCTTCATTGGAAGTCCGACTCCTTCGCCGGCTCGCGGACGAAGATGCCCTCGTGGTACTCGACGAGCCCCGTCAGCGCCGACACCTCGAGCGTGTAGTAGTTCTCGTAGGGCTGCTGCACGAGCGTGATCGTGTGGTCGGAGACCGCACCGAGCGGGTCGAATCGAACGGAGACGATCCCCGCGCCGTACTCGACGCCGTCGCAGAAGATGCGGTGGAAGCGCACGCCCTCGGGCAGGTCGATCCAGTTCAGCACCAGCCGGTCTTCCTCGGTGGATGCCAGTCGCCGGCTCCCGTCGTTCCTGAACGGCGTGTTCTGCCGGTAGCGGTGACGCTCGAGGTCGTAGTCGATTCGGAAGACCGCGTTGCGCGCGATGGCTTCGGATCGCGTGCCGGAGATCGTCGTCGCGAGGATGCGCACCGACGAAGTCAGCTCGGTCTTCGGCAGGATCGCGCGCCAGTTGACCGTGACGATCGTCGCCATGAGCGCGACGATCGCGATGACGGCCATCAGCTCGATCATGCTGAAGCCGGATCGCGCGGATGTGCGACGGAGGCGTGCTCGTTCAGCTCTCTTCGCGGATCGTGATGTTGTCGAAGTCGGAGTCATCGCCTTCGCCGCCCGGCTGGCCGTCCTTCCCGAGGCTGAAGATGCGCGGTTGCGGTTGGCCCGGCGGACTCGGCGGCTCGTACATGTACTCGTTCTTCCACGGGTCCTTCGGGATCGACTTCCCTTCCAGGTACGTGTTGCCATTGACGTCGGGCGTGACGAGCACTTCGAGGCTGTCGGGGAACTTGCCGCCGTTGTTGATCGCGAATTCCTTGAGCGCGGACTCGATCGCCATGATGTCGACCTTCGCCTTGGTCCTTCCGGCGGTCGCGAACCTCTGCAAGACGTTCGGCACGACCAGCGTGGCGAGCAGGCCGATGATGACGATCACCACCATCATTTCGGCCAACGTGAAGCCCGCGCGCTTCCTTTGATTCGTTCTCATGGCTTGATTCCTAGTCGTGGTTGGCGCGTCCGATTCTATTGGACCTGTCCGATTTGAAGGATGGGGAGCACGATCGCGATCACGATGTAGCCTACGACGACCGCCAGGAACACGATCATGATGGGCTCGAGCACGGACGTGAGACGTTCGGTCGAGATGTCTATTTCCTCGTCGTAGGCCGTCGCGATGCGGTCGAGCATCTGCTCGAGCTCGCCCGACTGCTCTCCGACGTTGACCATGTACCCCACGATCGCCGGGAAGGCGCCGGTGGCCTTGAGCGGCGTCGCGATGTCCGTGCCCTCGACGATCCGCTGGCGGATGTGCTCGGTCGCGTCCGCGATCACGCGGTTGCCCACGACGGTCTTCGTGATCTCGAGGCTGTTCACGGCCGGCACGCCGCTTTGGAGGAGCGTCGAGAGCGTGCGCGTGAAGCGCGAGACGGCCTGCTTGCGCAGGAGGTCGCCGAGGACCGGAATCTTCAGGAGATTGCGGTCGATGAACAGCCGGCCGCCGGACGAGCGCTTGTAGATCCGCTCGATCGTGTACGAGATCACCGCGATGATCGCGGCGGCGACGAGCCAGTAGTCGCGGAACAGATCGCTGACGAAGATCAGCACCTTCGTCGCGGTGGGCAACGTCTGGCCCTGGTCGGCGAGCATCCCGGTGATCTTGGGAACGACGACCGTCATCAGGATGCTGACGACGATGAGGCCGATGCC
>CAZQHA010000567.1:0-3093 GCA_964592795.1 uncultured Planctomycetaceae bacterium
CGCTCGTGCTGGCGCTCGGCGTGTACGAAGCCCCGCGCGTCGTGCGCCAGGTGTGGAGCTTGATCGGCGTGCACCAAGTCGAGGCGCACGCCGACGCGATCCGCCGCGCGTCGGCGGAGAGCGGCGTCGACGCGAACCTCCTGGCGGCGGTGATGTACGCCGAGAGCCGCGGCAACGTCGGCGCGGTGTCGAGCAAGGACGCACTCGGCCTCTTCCAACTGATGCCCTCGTCCGCGTCCGACGCGGCGAAGCGGCTCAAGATCCCCGCGCCGACGCGCGAGGAGCTGCTCGCCGACGCGGAGCTCAACACCCGTCTCGGCGCGTCGCACCTCGCGTGGCTCGTGCGCAACGAGGGTCCGGACCTCGAGCGCGTGCTCGTCGCGTACAACGCGGGACGCGGGAGGCTCGCGAGCTGGATCAAGGACGCGGGGAGCTATGCCGCGTGGCGCACGGAGAACGCGGAGAGGAGCGACACGCTCGCGTACGCGCAGCAGGTCCTCGAGTTCCGCGAACGCTTCGTGGCGCGGGGGGTGATCGAGCCGCGTCCAGAGCCGGCGGCACCGGGGGTCGCGGCGCCCGATTCGGAACCGATGGGCAGCTCCGTCGGCGGGGCCGACTCCGCTGGGGGCGGAAACTGACGCCGAGGCGTCAGTTCCGCCGCGCCCGAACGCCGACGTCGAGCGTCGTCGGGCTCGTGTTCACGAACTCGAGCACGACGCGTCCGCCCGCGCCTTCGACGACGCGCGCGGGGATCGAGCTCTCGGTCGGCCACCAGCCCTCGGGCAGGACGAGGCGGCTGCGCGCGACCGTCAGCTCGGACTGGAACTCGAGCTCGTCGCCCGACGCCGAGTACGTGTCCGGATCGGTGACCTCCTCCTCGACGCGCAGGCGCAGCGTCGCGCCGGACTTGAGCGGCTCGAAGCCGACCGCCACGACCCGCGTCGCGTCGTCGAGCTCGCCGTTGCTCACGTAGCCGCGCGCGCGCGCATCGTCGACGGAGAGGATCTCGACCTCGAGCGCGCCGCCCGTGTCGAGCGCCGTCGCTCTCGCGCGCGTGACCTTGCGCGCGCCCTTCATCGTGTCGATCCAGTGGCTCGAGCCGGCGCGCGTCTCGGTCGATTCGCGCTGGAGCGTGAACGCGCTCTGCGCCGGATCCCCGAGGATCCAGACGACTTCTCGATCCTGGTGGGCGCGGTCGACGAGCGCCGCCGGCGGCTTCTTCGACCGCGGTCGGACCGCTTCATGGAAGCTGGCCGGCGCGATGTCGTGCTCGACGTCCGGCGCGGCGTCCGCATGCTTCGACCCGCGGCGCCGGCCGACGATCTCGAGGGAGAGCGGCGTCGCGTTGGTGTTGATCAAGCTGGCGCGGACGCGGCCGTCGGGCTGCGTGACGATCTGCGCCGGATGGTTGACCGACGCGAGATCGTGGCTCGTGGGCAGCACGACGCAGATGCGCTTCACCGCCAGGATCCGCCCGAAAAAGATCCGATCGCCGTTGAACTGGTAGCTCTTCGAGTCCTCGTACGTGACCTGGATCTCGAGGCGCGATTCGCCGCCCTCGGGCACGGGCCGCGCCAAGTAGACGCGCAGGAAATTGTCCTCGGGATCGGCGAACGGGTGGCCGTTCTCGCGCGCGACCTGTCCCGACACGAGGTCCACGTCGAGCCGCTCGCCGGTGTAGAGGTCGTGAGCCTTGACGTCGCTCAGGAACACTCCGCCGCGGACGAACGCGTAGTAGTACTTCGCGCCCGGCGTCGTCGCCGACACCTCGTGCGTGATGCGGAACTTGTGGCTGTCCCAGCCCAAGAGCTCGTAGCGCGTGTACTCGTCCGCCTCCGACTGCGCCGGGCCGGCGCCGGGCGGCAAGTCGGGGTTGGGGGTGGAGCTCTTGCACCCGAGCCAGCCGAAGCAGGCCAGGGCGAGGATCAAGACCGCGCGATGTGTCATGGAGTGTGCGTTTTCCGTGGGGGCCCGGCTGGAGAGCATCGGCCCGCGTGCGGGATCGGCTGAAGGATTCTGGGTTACTCGGGTTCGAGAAGTGTCGAGAGTCGCGCCAGCGCGCGCGAGAGCAGCGTCCGCACCGCCCCCTCGGTCCGGCCGAGCCGGACCGCGATCTCCGCGTGCGGCAGCCCGACGATGCGCGAGAGGAGGATGACCTCGCGGTAGTCCTCGGGAAGCTTTTCGAACGCGGCTTCGACGCGCGCGAGCTCCTCGTGCGCCGCCGCGTCGCGGCTGGGCGTGAAGAAGCTCTGGTAGCACTCTAGGACACGCTGATCGTCGGCTCGACTGCGCGAGCGCGCGTCGAGCTCGACCTCGCGGCGAACGTCCCGCTTCGAGCGCCGCCAGTACCGGCCTCGGTCGATGATCTTTCGCTCGGCGTGCTGGAAGAGCCAACGGCGGACGCCGGCTTCGTCCTGGTACTCGAACTGGTCGATGTCCTGCAGGACCTCGCGGAAGACCGAGTCGACGATGTCCGCGCTCGATTCGCGCGATCGCAGCAGCGGTCCCATGCGCAGCCGAACGTACGCGTACAGCGGATCGAGGTGCCGCGCGAAGCGCGCTTCCTTCGAATTCGCGTCGTCGCGAGCGGCGGACATTCGTTGGAGCCTAACCGCGCCCGCGCCGGCCGCGAAGCGATCAGGCGACGCGGATGCGGCCGAAGAGCGCGGAGGCGAGCCCGCCGACGAGCGGCAGCGGCTTGTACTTGCCGCTCGCCGCGTTGGCGATGCCCAGGATCGCGAGGAGCAAGCCGACGATCCCGATCACGATCTGCAGCGCGATCAAGAGGAAGTACTCCTCGTTCCACCGGAACGGTCCGAGCAACGACACGACGACCAGGGCAAACGGCAGCGCTCCGAACACGAGCGTCGCGATGCAGAGCGCGAGCGCTTGCTTCGCGTGGTACAGCGAGAATGCGTTGTTCCGCTGGACCAGGCAGATGATCGACACGATCCAATTCACGGGCGTGATCGGCAGGTACGAAAGCACCGCCATGAGCTTGCCGCTCTCGACGGCGGTGGAATCGTAGGCGGGAGAGGTGTCGAAGGAACGCATCGGATCTCCCCGGGCAGCTCGAAGTCGAAGCGCGTCCAT
>CAZQHA010000568.1:0-3088 GCA_964592795.1 uncultured Planctomycetaceae bacterium
GTCGCGTTCGGCGGGGGGACCGAGCTCCTGCTTGCGTGCGATCTGCGCGTCGCGGCGCCGCACGCGCAGCTCGGGCTGACCGAGACGTCGCTCGCGATCATCCCGGGCGCCGGTGGGACGCAACGGCTGCCGCGCCTCATCGGCCGCGCGCGTGCGAAGGAGCTCATCCTGACCGCGCGCAAGATCGACGCCCTCGAGGCGGAGCGCATCGGGCTCGTCAACCGCATCGCGCCGGAGGGGAAGCTCACCGAGACGGCGCTCGAGATCGCGCGCGCGATCGCCGCCAACGGTCCGGTCGCCGTGCGCGCGGCGAAGGCGGCGATCGACGAAGGGTGCGACCTTCCGCTCCCGCAAGGACTGCAGGTGGAAGCGCGTTCCTACGAGCGCGTGCTGCCGACGCAGGACCGGTTGGAAGCGCTCGCCGCGTTCGCGGAGAAGCGCAAGCCGAAGTACGTCGGAAAATAGCGCGGCACGATCCGGCGGTCTTGCGCCGGCCACCAAGAACGCTCACGTCCGCGCCGTCAGGGCGGACATGAACTCACTTCCCGATTCCTTCGACTCCGGCCTCGAGATTCGGCGCCCATGCCCGAAGCGTTGGGCCGAGCTCCGCGGCGACGACCGGCGTCGCTTCTGCTCCGAGTGCTCGCTGCACGTCCACAACGCGGCGGCGCTCTCGCGTGACGAAGTGCGCGATCTCGTCTCGAGCGGCGAGTCGCGCGTCTGCCTGCGCGTCGAGTTCGACGCGCGCGGTCGGCCGCTGTTTCGCGATTCCGACCGGACCGTCGCCGCGCCGCGGCGGACGCTCGCGAGCCGTGCGCGCTGGGTGATGAGCGCGTTCGCGGGATTGCTCGCCGCGTGCACGGGAGGCGTCGAAACCTGTGCGCCGCCGCCCGCGACGAACGTCGAGGCGGAGCGCGCGCGAATGGGACAAGTCGTCGAGAAGGTCGGCGACTTCGCTCCGCCCGTCGAACGGCTCGGCGAAGCGGTGGCCGTTCCGACCCCCGAACCCGGTCCGGAAGACGACGCACGCTGAGTCACGCTCGCGGTGCTAGTTCGTCCCGAGGGACGTGAACACCGCCTCGAGCGCATCAAACGCGTCCTGCTCCGGGCCACTCAGGTTCGGCAGCAGGTTCGAAGCCTCGAACGGGTCGTCGGACAAGTCGTAGAACTCGTCCGGAAATCCGTTGACGCGAATCAGCTTGTAGCGCTCGTCCCGCGCGGTGCGCATGTGCTCGGCGTACGGTGGCCCGTCGCCGTCGGGAATGAATAGCTCGGTGTACACCTGGACGCGCGGCGAGACGTCGCGATCCTGGAAGCACGGCACGAACGACACGGAATCCTCCGCGACCGACGACGCGCCGCCGAGCTCCGCGATCGTCGCGTACAGGTCCGCGATCGAAACGAGCGCGGACGATTCGCCGACCGGGACGCCCGGTCCGCGGACGATCAGCGGAACGTTCACTCCGCCTTCGTACACGGTGCCCTTGGCGTGCGACGGCAGGAACGGAGCCATCGTGATGCGCCGCGACGTGCCGTTGTCGGCGAGCAGGAAGACGTACGCGCCGGGATCGACGCCGTCGAGGGCGGTGAGCAAGCGTCCGATCTCGGAATCGAGCGCCTCGACCATCGCGCGCCCGATCTCCATCTCGTTCGACGTCTCCGAGAGCTCGCTGCAGTAGCGGTCTTCGCACAGATCGTCGTCGCACAGCTCCGGCGGGGGCACGTGCAGCGGCGTGTGCGGCGCGTTGTACGAGACGTACAGGAACCACGGCTCCCGCATCGCCGACATCGAAACGATCGCCTCGTTCGTGATGTCGATCGTCGTGTACGTGTTCGACGTCGTCGTGACGCCGTCGACGGTCTTCGGCCAGCTGAAGTAGCTGTCGACCTCGGCTTCGAGGAAGCCGGCGAAGTGGTCGAACCCGCTCTGGTTCGGATGCAGCTCGCCGAGGTTCCCCGAGAGGTGCCACTTGCCGATGCACGCGCTCTCGTACGCGGTCAGGATCTCCGGCAGCAAGGTCTCGGAGAGCGGCAGGCCGGGCTCGCCCGGAGCGAGCGCCTTGCCCATCCCGGTGCGGATCGGGTAGCGACCCGTCATCAGCGCCGCGCGCGCGGGCGAGCACACCGGGTTGGCCCAGAAGTCACGGAAGAGAAGTCCCTGATTGGCGAGAAGGTCGATGTGCGTCGTGCAGGGAGCGTTCGGCGATTCTCCGTAGCCGCGCACGAGGTCGACGCCGAGATCGTCGGCGACGATCACCACGATGTTCGGCGGCTGCGGCGGAACGAAGCGGCGCGACGGGCGCTCCGGAACGTGGGCAGGACCTCCGAACGATTGGAGAATGGACAGAACGATGACGACGGTCGACATGACGTGCTCCTGGGAAGGGAGACGTCACCGCGACGAACCGCTTCCGCGCGTTGGACGCGCACACGGCGAGCCAGCGTTTCCTGAATCGGATGCTCGAAAACTCCCCAAGTCGACGCGCGGTGTCGTGTAGGGGTTCATGCGCGTCTCGCGATGCGCAGGGTCCGACTCTCTCGCTCGACGTCCGGCTATTCCACGCCCAGCGCGACGAGCTCCGCCTCGAGCGCGTCGAACGCCGCCTGCTGCTCCGCGTTCAATCCACCGGGCAGGAGGTCCGCCGTCTCGAACGGGTCGGCGAGGAGGTCGTAGAACTCGTCCCCCGAGGCCGTGACGCGGATCAGCTTGTAGCGCGCGTCGCGCACGGCGCGCCGGTGCGAGGCGAACGGCGGCGCGCCGCCGTTCGGAGCGAAGGTCTCCGCGTACACGGTCGCGCGCAGCGATCGACGGGGATCGGCGAAGTAGGGGACCATCGACACCGAGTCCTCGGCCGGGGAAGGCACACCGGCCAGCTCGAGGATCGTCGCGAAGAGGTCGACGACGGAGACGAGCGCGTCGCACTCGCCGCGGACGACGCCCGGCCCGCGCACGATCAGCGGCACGTTGACGCCGCCCTCGTACACGGTTCCCTTCCCGTGATTCGGCGCGAACGGCGGCAGCGTCGCGATCGGCGCCGTGCCGTTGTCGCCGAAGAAGAAGACGTACGCGCCCGGATCGACCGTCTGG
>CAZQHA010000569.1:0-3086 GCA_964592795.1 uncultured Planctomycetaceae bacterium
GTTGCGGCGCACGACGAGCTTGCGGCCGTGCGGGTCGATCGTCTCGAAGAACGTCTCGCCGTACGACTCGTCCCAGCGCAAGCCCACCTTCGTCATGACGATCGCGCGGTCGCGGCGGCCCTGGATCGCGCGCGCGACGACCTCTTCGGAGTGCCCGAAGCCGTACACGGGCGCCGTGTCGATCGCGTTCATGCCGCAATCGATGCCGACTTGGATCGCGCGCACGGCCTCGTCGTCGTCGGTCGGTCCCCAATTCCAACCGCCGATCGCCCACGCGCCGAAGCACACGACGGGCACTTCGAGGTCGGTTCGTCCGAGTCGTCTGCGCTGCATCCGGGTCGAGTCTACGGCGATTCGTCGCGAGCTCGCTCCCCGTTCATCGCGAGCTCCCGGAGTGTGCGCGGCCGGTTGCCGGGAGCGGTGCGGCTCGTTCCCTCGGATGTTAGCTTCTCGAGCCCACCGAGGCGGACACGCGCACATGACCGACCTCGAGCCGCCTCCGCCGCCAGAATCGAGACCGCGCGGCGGGTCGGGCTTCCCGAAGTTCGAGCTCTCGCGCGTCATCACGATCGCGATCGCGATCGTCCTGGCGACGATGTTCCTGTGTCTGCCGCTCCCGCGCACGCCGGCGACCCGGATCCATCAGCTCGAGGACCCGGTCCGCGTCGCCGTGCACACGTTCGAGCGCGACATCGAGCTCGACGAGGCGGTGTCGGACGTCGGACCCTGGCTGCGCCGCACGCTCGAGATCGTGATGAGCTGGCCCGATTCGCCGCGGATCGCCGCGAGCAACGCGTACGCAGAGGTGTACGCGGCGCGCGCCGCCCTCCTCGAGCCGCCAGCGAACGCGCAAGACTCCGCCGGCTCCGAAGCGATCCCGGGGGCGGCGAAAGACCCCGACGGGGAGGCGGCGGGAGCCGCGACGGACGTGCTCGATCGTCTCGCGGAGCCCGTGCAGCGCGCGAGCGCGCAGTCGGCCCCGTCGAGCGATGCTGCATCCGGCTCGAAGCCCGCGAGCGGCGACGACGCGCCATCCGGCGACCGTTCCGACGAGCGGACGACCGACGAGTCGAACGCGACGAAGAAGCAGCTGGCCGAGAAAGCCGACCTCGAGCAGCTGCAGATCCGCCGCGCGGTCCTGCTCGCCGAAGCGGATCAGTGGGACGAAGCCGACCAGGCGCTGCAGATCGTCGACGACGAGCAGCCGGTGCTCGCCGATCTCGTGCGGCGGGCCTACGGCGATCGCGAGCGGATGCACGGCCCGGTCGCGGACGATCGAGACGCCGCGAAGCTGCGGCCCGGCTGGGTGCGCGATCGCCTCGAGCTGCGGCTCGCGGAAAAGCGCGGCGACGTCGATCTCGTCGAGCGCATGCGCAGCTCCGCGGCCGCGCGCGGCGACGTGCTGCGCAAGCGCACGACGGCGATGACGCTGCTGTTCGCCGTGCCGTGCGCGCTCGGCCTGCTCGTCCTGTGCGCCTGGCTCTTGCTGAACCGGCCCGAGATC
The DNA here is from genome assembly GCA_964592795.1 of uncultured Planctomycetaceae bacterium. Lineage (GTDB taxonomy): Bacteria > Planctomycetota > UBA1135 > UBA1135 > JANLUN01. Next base: position 1,505 of record CAZQHA010000569.1, read on the forward strand.
ACCACCGGCTCGGTCGCGATCCCGCCGCCGTGGAGCTGGGAGCGCGGCTTCGCGATCCTGGTGCGCTCGGCTTTCGCGGGACTTGGGATCTCGACCTTGCTCTACATCGCGTCGTCGAGCTTCGACGCCGAGCTCATGACCGTGTGGACCACGCTCATCGCGTCGATCCCGATGATGTGGTGGATCCTCCACTACCTCGTGGAGCCGTCGCGGCTCACGCTGGTCGATGTCTTCGGACTGGGCGTGGGCGCGCGCCAGATCCTCGGTTGGACCGGCGTGATCCTGTCGGTGATCGCGATCGACCAGCTCGGCACGGCGGTCATCACGGTGGCGCTTCGCGCGGCGGGGATCGAGCCGCACTGGTCGGAGTTCGTGCAGGAGAGCTTCATCTTCGGATCGACGCCGTTCGCGGCACTGAGCTTCATCGACGGAGCGGTGTGGGCGCCCCTCTTCGAGGAGATCGGCTGCCGGGGGTTGCTCTACTTGACGATCCGGCGACGACTCGGGCCGACGGGAGCCGCGCTCCTCAGCGCGATGCTCTTCGGTGCCGTGCACCTGTACTCGCTGCCGGGGCTCTTGAGCGTGTGCTGGAGCGGCGTCGTGTACGCGCTGGCCGTCGAGCGATGCCGGAGCCTCCTGCCCGCGATCTCGGCGCACGCGTTCAACAACGCATTCGCGCTGGGCGGATCGTGGCTTTTCTACCGGGTCGTGTGACTCGAGTCGGCGTGGCGACGCGAAGCGCCGGAGGACGCACGGCTGCGAAGATCCACTCGGGCGATCGCAACGGCGAGCGACGAAGTCTCACTTACCCGATGACTCGGTGCTGATCGATTCCGTTTGCCCTGGAGGCTTGGCGGCTGGCTCCTGCGCAGGCCTTTTTCCACCGCGGCCGGCCAGATGAGCCGCGAGCAGGAGCAGCTCCGTCCTGCGAAGAACTCCGCGTGCGTGATCGATCGAGGCTTGAAGTTGGTCCCTGAGCCACTCCAGCTCTTCGGCGGTCATGCCGGGATCGGGCTCGATCGTGTTCATGCGGCGAGTCTGTTGTATGACGCAACCGCGTTCGTGGCACTACCTAGAAAGCAGCATTCGCCGCAAAAAGGCGAAGGACTCGCGGTGGACACGTCCACTGGGGAGACCCCGGCGAAGCGGGACGCAGGTACAGCGCGAGCCGCCCCTCACGCCCAACCGGCTCGAGGCCCGGTCACAGGATCTCCAAGATCCCGGTCCCCTCCCCATTCGCCAGCGTCGTCGTGTTCGCCCGATAGTTGATCCCGACGGACAACTTCGAGTTCCAAGGGAGCGATTCCTTGTCCGCGACCAGTCCCAGCGCCACCGCCGCGAACGCTCGCGCGCGCGGCGTCACCTTCTTGTCTCCCAGCATCTCGACGAGCGGCTCGATCGATCGCGCGTCGCCGATGAATCCGAGCGCGGACGCGAGCGACGCCTGCGTCGCCAGGCTCTTCGCGTCGACGAGCATCCTGATCAGACCCGGCACCGCTTGCTTGTCGCCGATTCGTCCGAGCACCACGACCGCGTCCAGCATCAGGCCGATGAGCCGGTCGGCCTCCTCGACCGCCGCGCG
>CAZQHA010000570.1:0-3084 GCA_964592795.1 uncultured Planctomycetaceae bacterium
CTCGCCGAGCTGCCCCGTCAGGATCAGCCCGCCCTTGCCCGGCATGCGCGTCGCCTCGATGAACAGGATGTCCCCGCCGACCGGCGTCCAAGCCAAGCCCGTCGCGACGCCGGGAACCGTCGTGCGCATCGCGACCTCGTTCTCGTGGCGCGGCGCGCCGAGGATGTCGTCGAGGTCCTCGACCCGGATGGCGACGGACGTCACGCTGCCCTCGGCGATGCGCGTCGCGACGTTGCGGCACACGGCGCCGATCTCGCGCTCCAGGTTCCGGACGCCGGCTTCGCGCGTGTACTGTCGGATGATCGAGCGCAGGGCGTCGTCGCTGATCGAGCACTGCTCGGGTTTCAGCCCCGTGTTGGCGAGCTGGCGCCTCACGAGATAACGGCGCGCGATCTCGAGCTTCTCCTGCTCGGTGTATCCCGAGATCCAGATCACCTCGCAGCGATCGCGCAGCGGCCCGGGGATGTTGTCGAGCACGTTCGCCGTTCCGATGAACATCACCGGAGAGAGATCGAACGGCACGCCCAGGTAGTTGTCCTCGAACGTGTGGTTCTGCGCGGGGTCGAGCACCTCGAGCAGCGCCGCGGCCGGGTCGCCGTGGATCCCCAGGTTCAGCTTGTCCATCTCGTCGAGCATGAACACGGGGTTGTTCGCGCCAGCGCGGCGCAGACCCTCGATGATGTTCCCGGGCAGCGCGCCGATGTAGGTGCGCCGGTGTCCGCGGATCTCGGCCTCGTCGTGGACGCCGCCCAGGCTGACGCGCACGAATTCGCGGCCCATCGCGCGCGCGATGCTCTTGCCGAGCGACGTCTTGCCGACGCCCGGTGGCCCGACGAGGCACAGGATCGGCGTCTCGCCCGCGGGCGCGAGCTTGCGCACGGCGAGGAACTCGAGGATGCGCTTCTTCACCTTCTCGAGGCCGTAGTGGTCCTCGTCCAGGATCTTTCGCGCGCGAGCGATGTCGATCACGTCCACGGTCGACACGGACCACGGCAGCTCGACGATCGTCTCGATCCACGTGCGCAGCATCGAGTACTCGGCCGCGGCTTCGCTCATGTGCTCGAGCCGCCGCAGCTCCTTGCGGACCTCCTTCTCGACCTCGGCCGGCAGCTTCGCGGCGTCCACCTTCTGCGCCAGCGCCTCGAGCTCCGAGGAGCGGCCTTCGTCCTCGCCCAGCTCCTTCTGGATCGTGCGCAGCTGCTCGCGCAGGTAGTACTCGCGCTGCGCCTTGGAGAGCGAGCCGCTCGTCTGACGGCGGATGTCGCTCGACAGCTTGAGCACCTCGAGGATGTGCGCGAGCTTGCCCGCGACGAGCTCGAGCCGCGTGCGCACGTCGAACGTCTCGAGCACCTGCTGCCGGTCGGCCGCGGGGATGTCGATGAACGTCGCGACCATGTCGGCGAGCATCGCCGGGCTCTGGATGTTCTCGATGACGCTCGCCAGCTCGTTCGGGACGTCGGGCAGGAGGCGCAGCGCTTCCTGGGCTTGCGCCTTGAGCGTGAGGAAGCGCGCTTCGATCTCGCTCGTCGTGTCGATCGGCTCCGCGACGCGCTCGACGCGCGCCATCATGAACGGCTCGGTCTGCGTGAACTCGAGCATGCGGAAGCGCTGTTGACCCTGGCAGATCGCGTGGTGCTCGGAGTCCTCGGAGCCCACGTAGCGCAGGAGATCGCTGATCGTGCCGACCGTGTAGAGGTCCGTCGGCGCCGGCTCGTCGATCGTCGGGCTGCGTTGCAAGAGGACGCCGATCGGTCGCTGCGTTCGCACCGCCTCCTGGATGGCTTGGATCGCGGGCTTGCGGCTGATCGACAGCGGCAGCACGACGCCCGGGAAGAGCACGACGTTGCGCACGGGCAGGATCGCGACGATCTCGGCCGCCGACGACGCGGAAACGAGCGGCGATGGAACGGCGACGGTCTCCGCGGCCTTGGTGTCCGGGTTGGAACTCGGCACGCGACGTCCTCAGGCGACCTTCTGCAGCTTGAAGAGGAGACAGCCGCGCGAATGCTCGCGCGGGCCGAGCTCGAACCTCCCGGCGGGGAGCTCGATGCGGCGTTCGAACCGGCCGGACGGGATCTCGAGCCGGCGGACGACCGATTCGCGGCACACGGCCGGGCGCGAGCTGCTTCCCGAGATCACCAGCCAGTGGCCCGACAGCACGAGCTGGATGTCCGCCGGATCGACGCCGGGAAGCGCGATCACGAAGGTGAACGCCTCTTCGCTTTCGAACACGTCGACCAGGGGCTGCCACGCCGGCGCATTGAATGCGTGGCGCCGCATCCACTCCACTTGGTCCATGAGCTCGAAGGCTCGTTGCCACATCAATCGATCGATGTTCGGCATGGAGGATCGTCGCCTGCCGCCCGCGGCAGGCGCACCAGTATCGGCGATGCGCCGAGGTTGTCCAACAGTCGCCTTCGGAGCATGCCCGGAATCCCTTAGTCTCTCGCGCGCTTGCCGTTCGATCCGCAATCGCGACCTCGCGCGCGACAGGTGAGGGTCGCCGCGTGGGCCCTCGTCGCCGCGGCGCTCGCCGCGTTCGCCGTGCTGCGCGGGGCGCCGGTGCTCACGGACCCTGGCATTCCGTTCCTCACGCGCGAGGGCGGTGCTCAGTGGGTCTTCTGCGACCTGCCCTTCGAGCTCCAGTCGATCGCGCCGCGCGAGCTCGTCTTCGGCTTCCGCCGTCGGTTCGAAGTGCAGGGCGTCCCGGCGCGAGCCGTGCTCACGGTGCGCGCGTTCCAGGAAGCGAAGGTTCGACTCGACGGACGGTTCCTCGAAGTCGCGCGCGCCGGGCCGAGCACGTGGCGCACGCCCTACGAGATCGATCTCGCGCCGCACCTCGCGCGCGGCGAGCACGAGCTCGTCCTGTTCGTGCGGCACACGAACGGCCAGCCCGGCGTGCTCGCGCACTGCGCGGACTTGGGTCTCGCCACGGATGCGTCGTGGGAAGCGACGATCGACGCGCAGTCATGGCGGCCGGCGCGGACCGCGGACTCGGTGCCGATGACCGAGCACCGCGCGCGCGCGCCGACGGGACCGCGAGCCCTCGCGGGCGTCGCGTGGCTTCTCGCGATCGCCGCCGCG
>CAZQHA010000571.1:0-3081 GCA_964592795.1 uncultured Planctomycetaceae bacterium
ACGACCGCGTGCAGGAGTACAACTGGGACGCGGCGCGGGCCGTGGCGCAGGCGGGACTCTTCAAGACGTTCGTCCCGAAGGAGTACGGCGGGCACGGCGCCGGCCTCGTCGCGCTCGCGCGGGTCACCGAGGAGCTGGCGCGAGCGGACTCGGGCTTCGGCGTCGCGTTCGCGGTCAACGCGCTGGGCTCTTTCCCGCTGATCCTCGGCGGCACGGAGGAGCAGAAGAAGCGCTGGCTTCCCTCGATCGCCGCCGGCGAGAAGATGGTCGCGTTCTGCCTGTCGGAGAAGTTCGCGGGGTCCGACGCGGGCGGGCTGTCGGTCCGCGCGTTCGACCAGGGCGATCACTACGTGATCTGCGGCGAGAAGAAGTGGACCACGAACGGCGGCGTCGCGGACGTCTACTCGGTGTTCTGCGTCACGGATCCGACCTCGAAGTCGCGCCGGATCAGCGCGATCATCGTCGAGAAGGGCACCCCCGGGTTCACGATCCGCAAGGTCGAGAACAAGATGGGGATCCGCTGCGTTCCGGTGGTGGAGACGCACTTCGACCACGTCAAGGTGCCGAAGTCGAACCTGATCGGCGATCGCCCCGGCAACGGCTTCAAGCACGCGATGATGACGCTCGACAACGCGCGGCCCGGCGTCGCCGCGCAGGCTGTCGGAGCGGCGCAAGGAGCGCTCGACCTGGCCGTCGTGTACGCCAACCGCCGGCAGCAGTTCGGCGTCCCGATCAGCAACCACCAGATGGTGCAGAAGATGCTCGCCGACATGGCGATGAAGACCGAGGCCGCGCGCTGGCTCGTCTACGCCGCCGCCGCGGCGGTCGACGGCGGGCACCCCGCGAGCAGCAAGCTGGCGGCGATGTCCAAGTGTTTCGCGACCGATTCGGCGATGGAGGTCGCGACCGACGCCGTGCAGGTCTTCGGCGGCTACGGGTTCATGGAGGACTACCCGATTGCGAAGTTCTTCCGCGACGCCAAGATCCTGCAGATCTACGAGGGCACGAACCAAATCCAGCGCGTGGTGATCGCGCGCCACCTCATCAAGGAAGCGGGCGAGCTGGCCCACCTCGACGCCTTCATCCCGCGCGAGGTCCAAGAGTCGTACACGGACTCGAACGTCCCGGCCGACTCCGCCGCGCGGGAGTCCTGAACGGTTCCGGCTGCCGATTGCACTTCTTACGCGAGCTGATCAGGTCGAATTGACAGGCTTTGCGGCGGCCCGCGTGCCGAGAACCGCGTAATTTCAAGGGTCCGCGGGCAGCTCTAAGTCGAGTAGCACGCGCCTCTTGGAACCGGGCTTCGACGGGCGCAACCGACGCTCCGAGACCGCGCTCCGCCGTCGCGGCATCGAAAGTGCCCAGGCTCGACCGTCAAGAAAAACCTGACAGCTCTGTCTGCGATCGGCGGTTTCGTTCGTAGCTGACGCAGACGCAACGAAAGGAGCAGCTCGAGGCAGGCAGGCCGGCTTCTCCCCCGCGGGCCGACGGGCGGGTCATCCCCGATCTCTCCGGCGGCCCATCACAACGCGAACGGCAGAGACGGCAGGAGGTGATACGTGGCTGACAAGATGATTTCCCACAAGGACCTGGACGGTCGCCTCGATCGCTTGGTGGTCGATGCGGAACGCTACACGGCACGGCTCGAGAAGCTTGCGGCGGAGTTCGACGCCAAGGGCCTGGACCTCGAGATCGCGCATCCCGAAACCTGGCGCAAGCCGAGCTCGCGCTCGAACGAGTCGGCTCGATTCTCGCTCGACAACCAGTTGCGCCACGAGATCGAGAGCATCCGCACGATGGATCGCGAGGAGGAAGCGCGCCTCGCCCGCCGGATCGAGTTCGCCCGACTCCGGCTGAAGAACGCCATGAACGAGGCGGGCCTCTCGTCCAACGACCTCGACAACGGCGCCTCACCGACCCCGACCGCTTTTCTGATGTCGGGGGGCGGGAAGTGCGAGCTTCCCCCCAAGGTCTGCCGCCGATGGAGCGAGCTCCACGCGCTGCGGACCGAGATGGTCGAGCGCAACCTCTACCTCGTCCTGATCAACGTCGAACGCTACGCCCACACGTCGGCGGGCCGCGCCGACCTGATCCAAGAGGGCTCGGCGGCGCTCTTCCGCGCTGTCGACGGCTACGACTGGCGTCGCGGACTCCTGTTCCGCACGTACGCGGTGCACTGGCTCAACCAGGCGTTCCGCAGCTACCTCTACAACTTCGGGCACACCGTCCGCGTGCCGGTGTACTTGCAGAAGGCGCTGAAGCACATCCATCAAGCGATCGTGCGCCTCGGCGATCCCAATGCGAGCGCGGAGCAGATCTCGAAGGAAACGGGGCTCGGCGAGAACCTCGTGACCGCGGCGCTCGCCGCGGCGCGCGGCGTCCGGTCGATCGACGCTCCGTCGGGCGACGGCGACGAGGGCGCAGGCCTTCAGAACACGCTGCGCACGTCGGACGACAGCGGCCCGTACGCCACCGACCTCGAGGACGTGTCCCTCGCGGAGGCGATCGGCGAAGCGCTCGACCAGCTGAGCGATCGCGAGCGCCACGTCGTCAGCTTGCGCTTCGGCCTGGCCGGCGAGCGCGCGTACACGCTCGCGGAAGTCGCCGACAAGCTCGGCGTGAGCTTGGAGCGCATCCGTCAGATCCAGGTGCGCGCGATCTCGAAGATGCGCACGCGCAAGCTGCGCAGCACGGCCGAGCCGTTCCTCAACTAGCGCGATCGAATCGCGTTCGATGCCGCCGGAGGCGCGCGAGTGCGCCTCCGGCGGCGTTTTGCTATCTTCTTCGGCCCCCTACTCTTGCGAACATGCTCGAAGTTCAGCGCAAGCCCAGCTGGCTGAAGGTCCCGCTGCCGGGGGGAGAGGGTTACGCGCGCCTCAAGACGCTGGCTCGCGAGCTGAGGCTTCACACGGTCTGCGAGGAGGCCCGCTGCCCAAACGTCGGCGAGTGCTGGAAGGGCGACCACGCCACGATGACCTTGATGGTCCTCGGCGACGAATGCACGCGCCGCTGCCGCTTCTGCGCGGTGAAGACGGTCACGCGGGCGGCCCCGCCGGATCCGGACGAGCCCGAGCACGTCGG
>CAZQHA010000572.1:0-3080 GCA_964592795.1 uncultured Planctomycetaceae bacterium
CGCCCGGCCGCGGCGTTCCTTCGAGGACCGCGATCGCGCCCTTCTGCAGTCGGAACGGCGCCGCGTTGCCGCGGTTCTCGCGCAGCTGCCAGCCGCTGACGAGCCAGAAGAGCAAGTCGGAGAGCCAGGGCTCGTGGCCGACCAGCGCGACCGAGTCGCCTTCGATCGAATCGAGGAGCTCGACGCTCGGCGCGTCCGCGAGCCGCGGCGTCACGATCGTCTCGCCGTCGATCAGCGGATCGAGCAGATCCGCGGTCTCGACCGCCCGCAGCAGCGGGCTGTGGTACACGCGGTCGAGCTTTACGCCCTCGCGCTCGAGGCGCTGCACGTTGCGCCGGAACTCGTCCTTGCCCTTCTTCGTCAGCGGCCGTTCCGCGTCGGACATCCCGCCCTCGGCGTCCTTCGCCCGCGCGTGTCGGATCACGAAGAGGCGCATGCTCAGCCGGCCTCCAACTCGCCGCGCAGCGCGCTCCAACCCTTCGCGGCGAGCTTGCGTTGCGCGTCGATCTTCTCGTGCACGGAGGCGAGCGACGCCTGCGCGCCGTTCTCCGGGCACTCGGCGAGATGCCGCGCCTCGACGACGCGGTTGTTGAGCTCGCCGAGCACGTCCAGGAGCTCGTGGATCTTCTTCGTGTCCTCGTCCAGCCACTCGCGCGCGTACCGCAGCTTGCGGAGCGTCCGCCGCAGCTCATGCCAGCGCGTGACGTCGGTCTCGTCCTTCTCGGTCTTCGCTCCGGCGCGCAGCGCGTGCTTCACGAGCTTCGCGAGGTTCTTCCGCGCCTCCGAGCGCTCGAGCGGCGGCATGCACGCCAGTGCCCCGAACATCGCGTCGACGCGCTCGTCGTCGAGCGCCGCGAGCAGCTTCTGGCGCGCTTCCTCCCGCCGATCGGAGAGCCAACCCGCGCATTCGGGCCGCGTGTTCTCCGCGATCAGGACGTCGAGATCGCGCACGTCACCGCCGCTCCGTCGCAGCCAGCGCAAGTCGTCGACGAGCGCGCGGCGTCCTCCGAGCTCGAGCCAGACGCGCAAGCGCGCGGCGGCGACTCGCATCTGGTGCACGCCTTCCGGGTCGTCGCCCGCGCGAGCGACGCGGAGCTCCTGCTGGAGGCGCTCCAGCCAGGCGGTGGGGGAGATCATGGTGCCGGTCCAGAAGAAAATCCTACCCCGCGATCGAACTCGCCGGCTCCACGGCGAGCGATGAAGTGCGGCTCGTTCAAGATCCGATGAAGGAATCCGAGGCCCGGCCGCGTCTGGCGCGCGCGCAGTCGCTCTGCGAACATCTTCGGCCCTCGGTGCACGCGTGCACCGCTCGATGGACAGCGCCGCTCCCGAAATGCTCGTACCCCGAGGCCGACCCGATCCCGCGCCCGTGCAAGGCGACGCGGCCGTTCCGCCCGATCTGCGCGACCCGCGCCTGTACCTGAACCGCGAGCTCGCGCAGCTCGAGTTCAACGCGCGCGTCCTCGAGCAGGCCAAGGATCCGTCGACGCCGCTGCTCGAGCGGCTGCGCTTCCTGACGATCTGCAGCACGAACCTCGACGAGTTCTTCGAGATCCGCGTCGCGGGTCTCAAGCAGCAGGTCGCGTTCAAGGTCTCGCAGGTCGGCGCGGACGGCATGACGCCGCACGAGACGCTCGAGCGCGTCAGCGTGCTCGCGCACGCGCTCGTCGCGGAGCAGTACAACCTCCTGAACGACGTGCTCCTGCCGGCGCTCGAGGCCGAGGGGATCCGCGTGGCGAAACGCTCGGCGTGGACGCCGCGCCAGCAGCGCTGGATCAAGCGCTACTTCAACCAGGCCGTGCTGCCGGTGCTGACGCCGATGGGCCTCGACCCGGCGCACCCGTTCCCGAAGGTCCTGAACAAGAGCCTCAACTTCATCCTGTCGCTGGACGGATTCGACGCGTTCGGGCGCAGCAGCGGCACCGCGGTCGTGCAGGTGCCGCGCTCGCTGCCGCGGCTGATCGCACTGCCGCGCGAGATCGCGGGCATGCCGCACGACTTCGTGCTGCTCTCCTCCGTCGTGCACGCGCACGTCGGCGAGCTCTTCCCCGGGATGCAGGTCACGAGCTGCCACCAGTTCCGCGTGACGCGCAACAGCGACATGTGGGTCGACGAGGAAGCCGTCGACGACTTGCTCCATGCGATCAAGGGCGAGCTGTCGGCGCGCCACTACGGCGAAGCGGTGCGCCTCGAGATCGCCGCGGACTGCGGCGAGGAGATGGCGCAGATGCTCCTCGACAAGTTCGACCTCGAGCCCAGCGACCTGTACCGCGTCAAAGGCCCGGTCAACGTGCACCGCCTGGTCGCGATCCACGAGATGGTCGGGCGCGCCGACCTCAAGTACCCGCCCTTCCTGCCGCGCCTGCCGAAGCGCTTCGCGCAGGAGCCGGACCCCTTCGCCGTGCTGCGCCGCGGCGACGTGCTCCTGCACCACCCGTTCGAGTCGTTCTCGCCGGTGCTCGAGTTCCTGCGCGTCGCCTCGGTCGATCCGAACGTGCTCGCGATCAAGCAGACGCTGTACCGCACGGGAGACGACTCGCCGCTCGTCGAGACGCTGATCCAGGCCGCGCGCAATGGCAAGGAAGTGACCGTCGTCGTCGAGCTGCGCGCGCGCTTCGACGAGGCGGCGAACATCAACCTCGCGACGCGGCTGCAGGAGGCCGGCGCGAAGGTCGTGTACGGCATCGTCGGCTACAAGGCGCACGCCAAGATGCTGCTCGTGATCCGCCGCGAGGGCCGCAAGCTCCGTCACTACGTGCACCTGGGCACGGGCAACTACCACACGGGCACGACGCGCGTGTACACCGACTTCAGCCTCTTGACGTGCGACCGCGACATCGGCGACGACGTCCACAAGCTGTTCATGCAGCTCACGGGACTGGGGCGCGTCGCGCGGCTCAAGAAGATCCGCCAGTCGCCGTTCAACCTGCAGCGCAGTCTGATCGCGCTGATCGAGAACGAGACGAGCCAAGCGAAGGCCGGCAAGCCGGCGCGCATCGTGGCCAAGATGAACGCGCTCTCGGAGCCGAAGATCATCCAGGCGCTCTACCGCGCGTCGCAGGCGGGCGTGCAGATCGAGC
>CAZQHA010000573.1:0-3080 GCA_964592795.1 uncultured Planctomycetaceae bacterium
CGTCCCGGCCGTACCGATCACGCAGATCGGCCGGTGTCCGGCGCGCCGGTCCCGCGCGATGGCGTCTCTGAGACGATCGATGCGGATCCTCGACTCCGAGTCCGCCTCGACGCGACGCAGCGAACGGTCGCCCAGGCCCAGGAGCTTGACGCAGCGCGGCGCCCAGCCGTGCGTCTCCGCGCTGCAGTACAGCGTCAGCAGCGGACGATCGCCGCCCTGCAATCCGTCCGCGTTCACGTCGAAGCCGGCTTTCGCGTGCCGCGCGACCGCGATGCCGACGATGTTCGCCATCGTGCCGCCGCTGACCAGGATCCCGCTCGTCGAGGGCGGCATGCCGGCGATCTCGGCCAGCCACGCGAGCACGCGATGCTCGACGAGCGCCGGCGCTTGGTCGAAGCCCGCCATGTGCGGATTCATCCCCGACGCGAGCATGTCGGCGAGCATCGCGAGCGGCGTCCCGTTGCCTTGCACCCATCCCCAGAAGCGCGGATGCCGATTGCCGTTCGAGTACGGCAGCACGCGCTCGACGAACTCCTCGTAGACGGCGCGCGCGCCGGCCGGCGCGTGCGGGAGCGGCTCGTCGAACGCCGCGCGCACGGAGCGCGGCATCGATCGCCACGCCGGTTGCTCGCGGAGGCTCGACAGGTGTCGAACCATGTCGTCGATCATCCGATGGCCGAGCTCGCGGAACTCTTCCCAGTCGATGGGATCCAACGTCGACTCGGCGCGGTTCAAGGCTTCGTTCATGCGCGGGAGAATACCTCGATTCCCTGTACGGAACGTCCCGTGCAGGAGCCCTAGAGTCGGATCGCATGGGCTTGGCCGAGAGAGTCGCGAACAACTACTGGTTGTTCCAAGTGTGCCGCGATCCCGCGACGCGCGACCGTCTGAAACGTGCGGGCGAGCTGGGTCGCGACGACACGGCGCCGCACGAGCTGCGCCTGCGCGGTCTCCCCGGTCCGCTCTCGTACCGGCCCGGCTCGACGGACCTGCTCGTCGTGTGGGAGCTCTTTCGCACGCGCGAGTACGACGTGACCGCGAACGGACGCTTCCCGTTCCGCTCGGTCCTCGACGGCGGAGCGAGCGGCGGCTACTTCCTGGCCTGGCTGCTGCAGCGCACGCGCGGAAGGCTCGAGCACTACATCGGCGTCGAAGCCGACCGCGAATCGTTCGCGGCGCTCGAGCGTCAAGCGCAGGCGTTCGGCGTCGACGAGCGCTGCTCGCTCGTGCACGGCGCGGTGTGGGAGCGCGACGGCGTGGTTCCGTTCGACGACCGCGGTCCCAGTTGGGGCCGCAAGGTCCAATCCGGCGGACGCGCGAGCGTCCGCTCTCTTTCCGTCGGATCGATCCTGGACCTGGCCGGACACACGCACATCGATCTCCTGAAGCTCGACATCGAGGGCGGAGAGCGTGCGGTGCTCGAGAGCCGCGGCTGGAACACGCGCGTCGGCGCCGTGGTGGCGGAGCTGCACGACGGCCTCGACTACGCGTGGTTCTCGCGCACGATGCGGATGCAGGGCTTCATCCCGGTGCGTCCGGGCGGACTCTTCCGCACGCACCCCGGCGCCGTGCGCCGAGGCTCGCGCTTCGAGTGCCTGGCGTCGCAATGACGCTCGCCTACGCGATTGCAGGCGGCACGATCGGGGATTCCGCCACTGGCGCGACGCGCGAGATGTACCTACGGAAGTCGAGCTCGCGCCGAACCGGGACGGCGAGGAAACGAAGGAGGATGATGAAACGTCAACACTTTGCGGCCCTCGCCGTCTCATCCGCGCTCGCGCTCTCCGGATGCGCGACGGCGCCGTACTCTCCGCCGCTCTCCGAGAGTGCCGTGCGGCTCGATCTTCCGCTCGTCCGTCAGGACGCGCTCCACGAATGCGGCTTGGCCTCGATCGCCGCGCTGTGCCAGTACTGGGGAGTCGTGATCCCCGCGGACGAGCGCGCGGCGCTCGCTCGCTCCGCGGCCGAGAACGAAGGACTGTCGGGCGCGGAGCTGCAAGCCGCGCTCGATCGCGTCGGCATGGAGAGCTACCTCTTCCGCGGCGCGCTCGATCGCTCGCCGACCGGACTCTACCGGCAGATCGACGCGGGACGTCCGCCGCTCGTCATGCTCGCCGCGAGCGAGGGCGCGCATCACTACGGGCTCGTGCTCGGCTACGACGAGGAGCGCGGGCGGATCATCGTGCTCGATCCGCTCAAGGGCGAGATCCTCGTCCCGGTCGAGCGCTTCGAGCGCGATTGGTCGCGGTGCGAGCGCTTCACGCTCCTCGCCTGCCCGCGCGCCGACCCCGAAACGAATCCGACCCTTGCGAGGAACTGACCCATGAACTTCGTGTGCACTCGTGCTCTGGCGTTGTCCCTGATCGCTCCGGCGACGGGGATCCACGTGGCTTCCCGTCTTTCCGCGCCGACGGCGACCGAGGTCGCGGCGTTCCGCGCGAGCGCCGAACCGGGCCTCGCCTCGATGCGCGCCGGCCGCGTCGCCGTTCCGGGGTCGCTGGCGGACGGCGAGCGCGCCGAGCTGCGCGCCGCGCAAGACGAGAGCCGCTCGCTCGGCGCGATGCGCGGCGGAGAGATCTCCGACCAGCAACTGACTTGGCTCCTCCTGGGAGCCGCGATCGTGCTCCTGATCGTCCTCCTGTGACGCTCAGCTCGCGGGCGGGTTCGTGCTCGCGGGTTGCGCCGGCCGCGACTGCGGGAGGACCGACGGCACGCGCGATCGCGATTCGTTCGCGGCCCACGTGAGCGCGCGCGCGAGCTCCTCGAGACGCACGGGCTTCGAGACGTACTGGTCCATACCCGCTTCCAAGCACCGCTCGCGATCGCCCATCATCACGTTCGCGGTCATCGCGACGATCGGGATGCGACGTCCCGTGCCCGCCTCTTGCCGCCGGATCGCGCGGGTCGCCTCGAAGCCGTCCATCTCGGGCATCTGGCAATCCATCAGCACGACGTCGTAGGGGATGCGCTCCAGCTCGCGGAGCACCTCGATCCCGCTCGCGACGGCTTCGCAGCGGCAGTGCCAGCGCTCGAGGATCCGCAGCGCGACCCGCTGGTTCACCTGGTTGTCCTCGGCGACG
>CAZQHA010000574.1:0-3077 GCA_964592795.1 uncultured Planctomycetaceae bacterium
GCACCTCGCCGGGGGGCGCGCCCCCGCCCCCGTGCTCCTCGCGAACCCCCCCACCCCGCCCGGCGGCCTGTTCGAGGGCGACCGGATCCAGGCCACCGCGCGGGAGCGCGAGCGCGCCGGCGGCCAGCTGATCGTCTGCGAGGTGTACATGGAGTACGTGCCGAACGAGCGCCGAGTGCACGCGTTCGAGCTGGCGCCGAACGGGGTGTCGATCGGCAGCTTGACCAAGGCCTACGGGCTCGGCCCGCTGCGCGCGGGCTGGGTCGTGCTCGGCGAGGCGCTGGCGCGCGAGGCGGTGCACCTGCGCGACGTCACTTACCTTTCCTATGTGGATCCGCCGACGGCGACGCTCGCCGCGAGCGCTCGCGCGCTCGATCGCCTGCCGCAACTCCTCGAGCCGCTGCGGCGCGTGACGGTCGAGAGCCGTCCGATCTGGGAGCGCTGGCTGCGCGACACGCCGGGCGTCTCGAGCCTCGTCCCCGAGTTCGGCGTGATCGCGTATCCGCGCATCGCGGACGTGCTCGACACGCTCTCGCTGTCCGACTACCTCGCGAAGGAGCACCAGGTCGACGTCGTTCCGGGCGAGTTCTTCGGCCTCCCGGGCCACCTGCGCGTCGGTTGCGCCGTTCCGGCGGCCACCTTGAGCGAGGGTCTGGCGCGATTGGAGCGCGGAATCGACGCCTGGCGCTCGCGTGCGTGATCCGTGGCGGCCGAACTTTGCCTCCGGAGCGGGCTGGGCTAGTTTCTAGGCATGCGCATCTTCCTGCGATCCAAGATCCACAAGGCCACGGTCACCGGGGCCGACGTCCACTACATCGGCTCGGTCACGCTCGACCAGTCGCTGATGGAGCGCGCCGGCATCGCCGAGTGGGAGAAGGTGCTGATCGTCGACAACACGAACGGAGCGCGCCTCGAGACCTACGCGATCGCCGGCGAGCCGGGATCGGGCATCGTCCAGATCAACGGCGGCGCGGCCCACCTGGTGTAGACCGGTGACGAGGTGATCCTCCTGACGTTCGAGATCGCGGAGAAGCCCGGCAAGCCGACCCAGATCCTGGTCGACGACAAGAACCGCTTCGTCCGCTACCTCTGACGCGGATGGCGACGCGCGGCCCGATAACGGTCCTCCACGCGCGCATCGTCAGCGGGACCGGCGGCGGGCCGGACAAGACGATCGTGAATTCGCCGCGGCACCTCGCCGGAACGCGCTATCGCGCCGTCGCGGCGTTCCTCCACGCGCCGAACGACCCGGGGATCGCCGAGCTCGAGCGGCGCGCGCGGAAAGCCGAGTGTCCCTTCCTCGCGATCCCCGACGCGCATCCCGTCGACCTGCGCACGCTCGCGCGCATGGCGGACCTGTGCCGCGAGCTCGACGTCCGGATCTGGCACGGCCACGACTACAAGTCGAACTTGTTCGGCGTCCTGCTCGAGCGGCTGTGCGACTTGAAGCTCGCCACCACGGTGCACGGCTGGGTCAAGCTGACGCACAAGACGCCGCTCTACTTCGCGGTCGATCGGTTCGCGCTGCGGCGCTACCACGACGTGATGGCGGTGTCGCAGGATCTCTTCGACGCGTGCCTCGCCGCGGGCGTCGCGCCCGGGCGCTTGACCTTGATCGAGAACGGCATCGACACCGAGGCGTATCGCCGGCGCCGTGCGGCCCGCGATTCGTCGCGGCGCGCTGCGAGCCGAGACCGCCTCGTGATCGGCGCCGTCGGGCGGCTCTCGGAAGAGAAGGGCTTCCACCTATTGATCGAGGCCGTCGAGCGCGCGCTCGACGGCGGCGCGCCGTTCGAGCTGTGGATCGCCGGCGAAGGCGACCAGAAGGATCGTCTGGCGGCGCAGATCGCGGCCTCGCGCCACGCACGCCACCTGCGTCTGCTCGGCTTCGAGCGCGAGCCGATCGAGCTCTTCGAAGCGCTCGACGTGTTCGCGCTCTCGAGCCTGCGCGAAGGGTTGCCGAACGTCGTGCTCGAGGCGATGGCGATGGCGGTTCCGGTGCTCGCGACGCGCTGCGGCGGCATGGAGGCGTTCGCGCGGGACGGCGAGGACGCGCTGCTCGTCGACGCGGGATCGGCCGACGCGCTCGAGCGGGGCCTCCTGCGGCTGGCCCACGACGGCGAGCTCCGGTCGCGACTCGCGAGCGCCGCGCGCGCGCGCGTCGAGCGCGACTGCAGCTTCGCGCGGCGGATGGCGCGCGAGGTCGAGCGCTACGACCGCCTGATCGGCGTCTGAACGGCGGCGCGGATCTCCGCCCAAGCGCGCGCGATCGCCTCGCGCTCGACGTCGCGCGCGGATCGCGCGAGCTTCGTCGCCGCGCTCGCGACGTCGTCGTGCTCGGGCGAGAGGTCGCGCTCCTCGACCGCGCGACCCGGGAGCTCGCGCACCTTGACGCGCACGCGCACGCCGTCGACCGCGACCTCGATCGTGCGCCGCCCGCTCTCGCGCCGCTCGCACGGCTGCCAGCGCAGTCCCAGCGTCGTCGTCTCCGCGAAGACGGCGTGCTCCAGCGCGTCGCGCTCGTCCTGGCGGCACAGCGCCGACAGCACGACGCCGGGGCGGTTCTTCTTCATCTGCACGGGCACGGTCCACACGTCGAGCGCTCCGGCGGCGCGCAATCGCTCGGCCGCGTGCGCGATCTCCTCGCCGGTCATGTCGTCGAGGTTGACCTCGAGCAGCCAGGCCTGCGTCCGGCCGCCCGCGGCGCGCGCGGACTCCCCGAGTTGGACGCGCAGGATGTTCGGCGGGCCGTCCTTGGGGTCGCGCGTGCCCGCGCCGTAGCCGATGCGCTCGGCGACGAAATCGCCGGGCGGTTCGAACGAGTGCGCGAGCTCGACGAGCAGCGCCGCGCCGGTCGGCGTCAAACGCTCGCCGCCCCCGCCACCGACGTGGGCGGGCTTGCCGCGCAGGAGCTCGGCCACCGCCGGCGTCGGCACCGGCATCTCGCCGTGCATGCAGTGCACCGTGCCGCTGCCCGTGATCGGCGGCGAGCTGAACACGCGCTCGACCGCCAGCAGCTCGAGCGCGAGCACCGCGCCGCACACGTCGACCAGCGTGTCGACCGCGCCGATCTCGTG
>CAZQHA010000575.1:0-3067 GCA_964592795.1 uncultured Planctomycetaceae bacterium
CGGGTTGCCGACGACCGCGACGCGCACGTCGCGCGCGGCGCCCTCGTTGATCGCGCGACCCTGCCCCGTGAAGATCGGGCCGTTGATCTTGATCAGGTCGTTGCGCTCCATCCCCGGACCGCGCGGACGGCTGCCGATCAGGAGCGCCCAGTTGCAGTCCTTGAAGCCGACCTTGATGTCGCTCGTCAGCACCATGTCCTGCAGCAGCGGGAAGGCGCAGTCCTCGAGCTCCATCGCCACGCCCTTGAGCGCCTGCATGGCCTTCTCGTCGGGGATCTCGATCATCTGCAAGATCACCGGTTGATCGGCGCCGAACATCTCGCCGGCGGCGATGCGCGGGACGAGCGCGTAGCCGATCTGGCCGGCGGCGCCGGTGACGCTGACACGGATGGGAGCCTTGGTCATCGCAATCGAGTGCCCCGTCTGGAGCGGTGGAGGACTTCGGGACATGGAAAAGGGCGGACAGTGTGCAAAGAGCTCGCGCCGCAAGGGAAGGCCGAGCCAGGGAATCCAAGCATTGCGACGGATCGGCGTCGCCGAACAACCGAGCGATCGCGGGCTCCCCCCTTCCAGCCGAAGTATCCTAATGAGGCTAGACCCGCGGGACCGCCCGAGCGGACACGCCCCCGCGGGTCACGGCGCGCGATGCGCGCCAGAGGCCACATTGCAGACCATGATCCGAGCCAGCGCCGCGATCCTCGAAGAGCGAGAGCTCGCAACGTTGCTGCGCGAGCTGGGACTCGCCGCAGGCGAGTTCCGCTTCGAGGTCGCTCCGAACCCGTGCGTCGGCGCCGCGGTGATCGCGAACGGCGCGGTGATCGCGCGCGGCTTCCATCAAGTGTGGGGCGGACCGCACGCGGAAGTGCGCGCGCTCGAAGCCGCGCAAGCGAGCGGCGTGCCCGCGAGCCAATGGAGCACGCTCGTCGTCACGCTCGAGCCGTGCTCGAGCCAGGGCAAGACGCCGCCCTGCGTCGACGCGATTCGCGCGTCGGGCATCCGTCACGTCGTGATCGGCAGCCTCGATCCCGATCCGCGTCATCGCGGCGCGGCGATCCACGCGTTGCGCGAGGCGGGCATCGACGTGCAGCTCGTCGAGCACGCGTCCCCGCTCTCGACCGTCGCGCCGCACTTCCTGACGTGGACCGACTCCGATCGCCTGCGCCGTCCGGTGCCGTGGACGATCGCGAAGTGGGCGCAGACGCGCACGGGGCAGTTGATGCCGCCGCTCGAGGTCGGCGGCGGCCGGTGGATCTCCGGTCCCGAATCGCTGCGCGAGGTGCAGCTCCTGCGCGGGCGGGTCGACGCGATCGTCAGCGGCGTCGGGACCGTGCTCGCGGACAACCCGCGCTTCACCGTGCGGCCGCCCGGTGATCCTTCGCGTCCGCCGCACCGCGTGATCCTCGACAGCTGGCTGCGCACGCCGACGGACGCCGCGCTCTTCCTCCCCGCGGGCCCGGGCGAAGGCGCCGGACCGGTGCACGTCCTGTGCATGGGCGGCGCGGATCCCACGCGCCACCGCGCGCTCCTCGACGCCGGTGCGCAGGTGCACGCGTTCCACGTCGCCACCGACGACGGCGTCTCGCTGCGCGACGCGCAGAACTGGATGTGGGACCTCGGCATCCGCCGCGTCCTCCTCGAGGCCGGTCCGCGCCTCCTGACGCACTACCTGCAGTCGGGGTTCGTCGACCAAGTGCGCGTGTACAGCGCGACGGTCAACGGCGGCCGCGGGCCGTCGATGGCGGCGGAGCTCGCGAACCTGCGGCTCAAGGGTCGCCTCGACCGAGAGTGGGGCGACGACGCGGTGCTCGAAGGGTTCGTCGGCTGAGGCGCGCGCCTGCGGGCACTGGCCCCTCCGGACGCGCTGAACTACAAGGGAACCGCATGCGTGCGTCCCCGTCGATGGGCTCGAGCCAGCCCGGGAGCTCGAGCGTCTCGCGATCGAGGCGGCGCGCGTTCCGGGCGAGCGCCGTCTGCGCTCTCGCGGCCGCGTCGCTGGTGCTCGCCTGTCGCGCTCGCCCGCCGATGCGTGTCGTGCCGGTCGACGGCGCGGCGTCGGAGGCGATGGAGAACGCGCAAGCCGCGCTCCGTGCCTCCGAGCGACCGTCGCGCGTCGAGGAGCGCGAGCGCGCGCGCGAGTGGGCCGAGCAGGCGGCCCTGCTCGCGCCGGGCTGGGTCGCGCCGCGCCGCATGCTCGACGACTTGATGCGTCAGGATCTGCGCGGGCTCGAGGCGCTCGCGGTGCACCGCGCGGCGATCGAGCACCGGAACGAGCTCACCCAGGAGGAGTACGCCGCCGAGCTGTACCTCGCCGGTCGACTGGAGGGCCGCGACGGCGACGAGCGCTTCGAGCGCGCGGCGTCGCTCGATCCGACGCTCGCGTGGGCGCAACACGGCCTCTCGTACGCCGCCGGACAGCGCGGCGACCGGCGCGCGTCGGTCGCGTACGCGCGGAACGCTCTCGCTCGCGCGCGCGATCCGTGGGAGCGCTCGTTCTTCAGCTCGTCGCTGGCGCGCGCGCTCGTCGCCGCGGGGCAGCGCGACCAGGGGCTCGAGGTGCTCGCGGAGCGTCTCGCCGCGAGCGACATCAGCGCCACCGACCGCGTGTGGCTCGGCGTCGAGGCGGCGATGATCGGCCTCGAGGACATGAATCTCCCGCGCCGGCTCGCGAGCTACACGCGCGGGCTCGAGCTCCTGCGCGAGGCGGATCTCTCCGAGGGAGAAGTCGGACGGTTGGCCGCGAAGATGCGCGCGATCGGCTCGATCGACGATCCCTCGTCGCAGGCGCTCCTTCTCGCGCTGGCGGTCGGGCAGAGCCCCGCGCGCGATCGGTTGCGCGCCGAGATCATGCTCGAAGCGGGCTCGGCGCCGCTCGCGATGGGACTCTTGGAGCGCGCGCTGGCCGTGCAGGGCCGGCCCATGCCGCCCGGACCGCTGGCGCGATCGGCGCGCTTCGCGCAGCAGGAGGTCGGTCCCGCGGTCGAGCGCTGGCTCGCCGAGCTGCCGCCGCGGCTGAAGCGCGACGGCCAGCCCGCCGACGAGCGCCTCGCGCGCGTCGTCGAAGCCGCGC
>CAZQHA010000576.1:0-3066 GCA_964592795.1 uncultured Planctomycetaceae bacterium
GCAAGCGCCTGCGCGCCGAATTCGACAAGCGCAGCTACATCGAGCAGTACATCCCGCCCATCGGGATCGCGCTGCAGGAGATCCTCGATCTGTCCGACGGGGATCGCGACAACACCGTGAAGACGCTCGACGACGTCCTGCAGAAAAGTCGGAAGTTCTAGGGAATTGCGCGCGCGCGCGCGCTGCGCGAGTCGTCGGACATGCGGCGACTCGTCCAGAGTTTCCTCCCCAGGCTGCGCGAGATCCGCAGTCACCATCCCCTGCAGCTGTCCGCCGCGGTCTCGTACTACACGCTGCTGTCGCTGGCGCCGATCGTGCTCGTCACGATCTCGGTCGCGGGCCTCGTGTTCGGACGCGAGGCCGTGCAGGGACGGATCGTCGAGGAGATGCGCGGTCTCGTCGGAGAAGCCGGCGCCGAGGTGATCCAGTCGGTCATTCAGAATGCTTCCGAGCCGGGCACGGGAGCGCTCTCGCTCGTCATCGGCATCGCCATGCTGCTCGTGGGCGCATCGACCGTGTTCGTGCAGCTCCAGGACGCGCTGAACCAGATCTGGAGCGTCGAGGCGAAGCCCAAGGCGAACGCGGTGTGGCGCTTCGTGAAGGATCGCTTGCTCTCGGCGGCGATGGTGCTCGGCATCGGCTTCCTGCTGCTCGTGTCGCTCTTCGTCAGCGCCGCGCTCTCCGCGTGGAGCGGCTGGATCTCGGAGCGCGGATCGGGGGACTTCCCCGCGCTCATGCAGATCCTCAACACGGTCGTGTCGTTCGGTGTGATCACGCTCCTCTTCGCGATGATCTTCAAGTTCCTCCCGGACGTGCGGCTCGCCTGGCGCGACGTGTGGTTCGGCGCGATGGTGACCTCCGCGCTGTTCTCGGTCGGGAAGTACGCGATCGGCCTCTACCTCGGCCGCGCCAGCATCGGATCCGCGTACGGCGCCGCCGGTTCGGTCGTCGTGCTGCTCGTGTGGGTCTACTACGCATCGCTCATCCTGTTCCTCGGCGCCGAGATCACGCGCATCCGCGCCGCGCGCAAGGCCGCGCCCGTCGAAGCGAACCCCGCCGCGCGCGTGACGGCGCGGCCCGCGGGTTGCTGAAGCGCCCACGGCGGCCGAATGAACAGCGCGCAGGTCAAGGAGCTCTTGCTGCAGACGCTCGAGTCCGAGTCGGGCGGCGTCGAGGTCTTCACGACCGCGCGGCGGTGCGCCCTCGACCCCGAGCTCGAGGAACTATGGGAATGCCACCTCGCGCAGACGCGGGCGCACGTGTCGGCGGTGCGGGGTCTGCTCGACACCTTCGGCATCGACGCGGACGAGCTCTCGTCCGGAAGGGTCGAAGTGCGCGAGATGTGCGGTTCGATCGTGCGGGTCATCGAGAACGCGAGCGACAGCGGGAGCCCCGAAGCCGCGCAGATCGTCGCGGCGGAGTGCGTCGTGCTCGCCGCGACGAAGAGCCACCACTTCTGGGGTCTCATCGGCGAGGTCTCGAAGAAGATCGGCGAAGGCCCGGAGGCGGAGGCCATGCGCGCGGTGCACGCGAGGATCGAGCCCGAGGCGGACGAGCACCTGCGCTCCTCGCAGGCCTGGTCGCGACAGCTGTGGATCGCCGCGCTCGGCATGTCGGCCGGGGCGACTTCTTCACCGGCGCCCGAACCGCTGTAGAAACTGCAACGCGGCGCTCAGACGCAGCCGCGGAACAGCACGAACAGAAGGATCAGCGGCAGCGGCACGCCGAGCGCCCACAGAAGAACCCCCGTCCGCACCTTGCCCGCGTCCGCGCTCGATCGTTCCGGCTTCATGTCGCGCGTCAGGCAAGCGGCGTTCCGCGGCGCGCTCGCGAGAAACCGGTAGGGATCGCTTCGACTCGACAGCATTCGCGACTTGGTGCGCACGCACCACGGGTCTAGCCGCGTACCGAGGATCCGCCATGTACTCGAAAGCCAAGCTCCTCGGTCACCCGATCCACCCGATGCTCGTCGGCTTTCCGATCGCGATGTACGTCGCCGCGTGCGCGTCGTTTCTCGCGTACGCGCTGGGGGCGGAGGCGATCTGGTTTCGCATCGCGGTGTACGCGAACGTCGCCGGCGTCGTCGGGGCCGCGATCGCCGCGGTCCCCGGTCTCGTCGATTGGATCTTCGGTGTTCCTACGGGCAGCCCCGCGAAGGCGACGGGGCTCCTGCACATGGCGGCCAACGTCGTCGCGCTGATCCTCTTCACGCTCAACGCGTTCTTGCAGTGGCCGCACCGCTTCGAGCTCGCCCCGCCGATCGGGAGCTCCGTGGCGCTGACGCTGCTCGGCGTCGCGTTCACGCTCCTCGCCGGGTTCCTCGGCTGGAAGATGGTCCAAGTGCACCACGTCGGCGTCGATTTGACGCCCGAGCAGCGCCGCTTCGAGCCGCGCGCGAGCCCGCGCGTCGAGCGCAGCGTCCCGCTCGGAGATCGCAGCCATGGTCATCAACACCCGTAGCCGATCGCCGTGGCTCACGGCGGCCGGGCTCGATCGTCCGCCGCTGCTCGAGGACGCGCGCGCCGACGTGTGCGTCGTCGGCGCCGGCATCGCCGGGATGTCGGTCGCATACGAGCTCGCCCTCACGCGCCGCTCCGTGATCGTGATCGACCAAGGCACGATCTGCGGCGGCATGACCGGTCGCACGACCGCGCACTTCACGAACGCGTTCGACGATCGCTACTTCCGCATGGAGGAGATCCACGGCGAGGCCGCGACGCGGCTCTTGGCCGAGAGCCACACCGCCGCGATCGAGCGCGCGGTCGGCATCGCGGTGACCGAGTGCATCGACTGCGACGTCGAGCGCGTCGACGGATACCTCTTCGAGCCGCCGGAAGAGCGCGATCACGTGCTCGTGCGCGAGCTCGACGCCACCCAGCGCGCCGGACTGAGCGACGTCGAGCTCGTCGCGCGCGCGCCGCTCTCCTGGATCGAAGGTCCCGTGCTGCGCTTCCGCAACCAGATGCAGCTCCATCCGGCGAAGTACCTGGCCGGTCTCGCGCGCGCGATCGAGCGCAACGGCGGACGCATCTTTGGCCACACGCACGCGGACACGATCGAAGGCGG
>CAZQHA010000577.1:0-3065 GCA_964592795.1 uncultured Planctomycetaceae bacterium
ATGCGCGAGCGTGCCCGAGATCGAGCGCTTCGCGAGCGTGGCGGAAGTACTCCGGAAGGATCTCCCAGGCGTGCCGCGGCAGCGACTCCTCGAGCACCGTCTCCAGGCAGTTCAACTCGAGGACGAGTCCATCGTCGGAAGTCTGACGCGCTGCGAACGCGTCGCGCGACCAGGCCAGTCGGGAGGAGAAGATCTCGGGTGACTGGTCGTCGACCGCGGAAGCGAGCGCCAGGACTTGGCGGTTCGCGTGCGCTTGCCAAGCGTCGAAGCCCGCCACTTCGACGACTCCGGGAGCCTCGGCGAACATGCGACTCGCCGTCAGCCCGGCGAAGCCTCGCGAGCTTGCCCGCAGCAAGGATGCAGCGAACGCATGGGAACTCATGGGTGTCGACAACGTGACGCAGTCATTGGGGTTTTTCAACCGCAGGCGGTCCGGGCGGATGGCTCCGCCGTGGTCGGACGCGCGCGACGAGATGGACGCGTGTCATCCGACCACGGCCGAGCCGACGCTCACGGAAGGTCGAGCGGAATCAGCACGCGCGAGATCAAGTGGATGCGTCCGTTGGATGCCGGGACGTCGAACGGCAACCAGAGTCGCGCATTGGCGAGGTCCGGCTCGTTGTCGATCAGCGTGCGCCCCGACGGCTGGAAAGTGGCGCCCGTGAGCAACGTCGTCACCGGCGTGCTCGTGTCGCTCGCCAGCGCGAAGTCGCTCACGTCCAAGTCTCCCGGGGCAACGTGGTAGAGCAGCACGTTGGTGAGGACGGGGATCGGGTCGCCGCCACCCAGCGCGGTCAGCGCCGTGACGAGGAATTGCCACGCGCCTTGCTCCTCGAATCCGGGGTACCCCAGATCGCGAGCCAAGCGCACGAAGGCGGCGTCGTTCGGTGCGAAGAGCGTGAGCGTCGCGCTCGGATCGTCCAATGCGCCGACCAAGCCCGCCGTCGTCGCCGCGGTCAGGAGGATGTCGAAATCGCGTGAGGTCGTGTCGAACTGGCCTCCACTGGCGGCGACGATCTGCGCGATCGTCGAAGCCGGTCCTGCCTGACCGGCTCCGCCTGCAGGCGTGGCGAACGAGGGAACCGAGCAGAGGAGCGCGGTTGCGGAGGTGGAGACGAGTAGTTGCTTGACGTTCATGGGACCCCCTAGGGAACCGTGGTTGCGACGGCGTGGGCTCGAACCCACACGAGTTGCGATCGATTCGCTCGCCGACCCGGGCCGGATGCGTTCGATCGACAAAGAACGCGCGAAGTCCGTGGCTCGGGTTCGATCGATCTACGCCGGTCGCCGTTCCGCCGCGGACGCGCGAACGGTGAGCGAAGCGGCGATCGATCCGCCCAAGATCGCGAGCACGATGAGGAGCGACAGCACCGGCGGCACCTTGTAGACGTCCATCATGCTCATCTTCAGCCCTACGAAGACGAGCACGCCCGCCAAACCGACCTTCAAGTAGCGGAACTTGTCGACCAGTCCGCCGAGCAGGAAGTACAGCGAGCGCAGGCCCAAGATCGCGAAGATGTTGGACGTGAAGACGATGAACGGGTCGCCGGTGATCGCGAAGATCGCGGGGATGGAGTCCACGGCGAAGATCAAGTCGGTGATCTCGACCAATACGAGCGCGAGGAACAGCGGCGTCGCGACCCGTCTGCCATTCTCGCGCGTGAAGAAGCGTGAGCCGTCGAACCGGGGAGTCGATGGAATCAAGCGCCTCGTCGTGCGCATCGCCCAGTTGTCTTCCAGCCGCTGCTCCTTGCCACGCTGGAGGAAGAGCTTGATGCCGGTGAGCACGAGGAACGCGCCGAATACGTAGATCAGCCAGTGGAAGCGTGACAGCAGCGCCGAACCCGCGAAGATCATCGCGGCTCGCATCGCGAGCGCCGACAAGATGCCCCAGAAGAGCACTCGGTGCTGATGAATGGCCGGGATCCCCAGGGCACCGAAGATGACGACGAACACGAAGATGTTGTCGATCGAGAGCGACTTCTCGATCAGATAGCCGGTCAGGAACTCCAAGGCGCGCTCGGAACCGAAGCGCCACGCCACGAAGGCGTTGAAGCACAGGGCCAGAGCGACCCATGTCACGCTCCAACCCACTGCTTCACGGAATCCAACGACGTGCGCCTTGCGATGGAACACGCCCAGATCGAGCGCGAGCATGCACAGCACGAAGGCCAAGAAGGCCATCCACAACCCGGGGCTTCCGACGATGACGACTTCTTGGGTTTGTGCGGTCATCCGATTCGCGTGCGCTCGTGCGGCGCAGTGGTCTGGCCTCCCTGAAGGAACGTCCGGGCGGCCGGGGAGCCGACGGTGGACCGGCCTCGTCCGACATCCGGTTCGCGGGAACGATGGCGGCGGATGCGCGAAACGATCCGGTTTGCTGCAACCGCGGGCGCCCGGCGCGCGAAGGGCTGGGCATGAAGGTCGATGCCCGTGCCCAGCCGCTCGAGATCCTGGTGTCCGGCGCCAGCGGGTTGATCGGCAGTGCGCTCGAGGAGCGGCTGAGAGCCCACGGCCACAACGTGCGGCGCCTCGTGCGGAGGCCCGCGCGATCGCCGGACGAGATCTCCTGGGACCCGACGCGCGACCTGCTCCACGCGCAAGAGCTGGAGGGGCTCGATGCGGTCGTCCACCTCGCTGGCGAGAACGTCGCCGGCGGGCGATGGACGCGC
Organism: uncultured Planctomycetaceae bacterium; assembly: GCA_964592795.1. Lineage (GTDB taxonomy): Bacteria > Planctomycetota > UBA1135 > UBA1135 > JANLUN01. The sequence goes on from CAZQHA010000577.1 coordinate 2,673, forward strand.
GCGCGCATGTCCGCGATTCGCGACAGCCGCATCCAAGGCACGAGCCTGCTCGCGACTCGGCTCGCGGACCTTTCTCGTCGACCCAGCGTCCTCGTGTCGGCCTCCGCGATCGGGATCTACGGCGACCGCGGCGACGAGCTGCTCGACGAGCGCGCGAGCCGCGGGCAGAGCTTCCTCGCGCGCGTGTGCTCGGAATGGGAGGCCTGCGCGGCTCCCGCGAGCACGGCGGGGATCCGCGTCGTGCATCCGCGCATCGGTCTCGTGCTGTCGGGGGGTGGCGCACGCGGCCTTGCGCACGTCGGCGTGCTGAAGGTGCTGGAGCGCGAGCGCATCCCGATCGACGTGATCGCCGGCACCTCGATGGGCGCGATCATCGGCGGCCTGTATGCGAGC
>CAZQHA010000578.1:0-3054 GCA_964592795.1 uncultured Planctomycetaceae bacterium
GGTGATCGTCGGCGTCTCCGTACGCTCCAAGCGCCAGATTTCGACGATCGGGCCGGGCGAACGCGTCCGAAGGAGGGTCCATATCCACGGTGGCTGGATCCGCGGACCTGGTGATCCGGTCCACACGGCGGGCGGATCGTTTTCGTCCCCAAAGTACGGCGAGATGCGCTCGATGAGCGTCCCGCTCACGGCGATCTGCGACTGCAAGGCCTCGATGAACGGAACGCGATCGTCGCGACTGACGACGACGAAGCGCGCCGGAAGCGCCGCGACGAACGCACCGGGGTCCGAGAGCGCGTCACGTCGGGCCGCGGGCTCCTTCGGAAGCGGCAGCGCGGCGAGATCGAAGCCGCGGTGTCCGATCTCGCGCTTTGGAAGTCGCTCGAGGTAGCGCTGCCAGACGATGTTGGTCGACCAGCGCTGCGTTTCATCCGCGGCCAACGACGCGCTTTGCCGCAACACGGGCACGTCGAGATACGGCAGGGTCGCGATCGCGCCGTCGTCCGGTCGCAAGTGCTGGTCGATCCAGCGCGCGGTGAGCATCACCGTGTCCGGTGTCGCTCTCCAAGTCGAGATGCGCAACGCGTACGCGCCCTGCGCCGCGAGCAGGATCAGCGCGGGCAAGTGCGCGCGCGGCGCGCTCGTCCAACCGAAGATCGCACTCGCGGCGAGTACAGCCGCAACGGGGAAGAGCGGCAGCAGGAAGCGGTCGTAGCTCTTGGCATAGGCGCCGATCATCAGCGCGTATGGGAGGGCGTGCGCGGCCAGCACGAGAACGTCCCGCCGTCTGGATCCCGCCATGCGTGTCCACGGCCGCCGAAGCACGAGCAGTCCGACTCCCGCGATGCAGAGCACGAGAATCAGCGGATCGATCTCCGCGGCGCGCGAGAAGAGGAGCGGAAAACCGCCGCCGTCGAACGAGCTCGTGTAGACGCGATTGGCGGAGAGCAGGATCAACGGCTCGGCCGCGTCCGGCGTCGGCGAATCCGTACCGGTCGCGAGAGCGAGCTTGGCTTGGAACGGCAGCGCAAGGGCCATCGCGAGCAGGCACGCCGCCGGTCCAATCCAACGTCGCGCTCCGCTCGCTCGAGGGTTCGCGAGCAGTCCCGCGACCAAGAGCGCGGGCAAGAGCGCCGTCGCGCTCTGCAGCGTCGCGATCGCCGCGGCGCTCGCGATGCCCGCGCCGATCCAACGCAGCCACGTCGGCCGGCGCCGCGCCGCGACGAAGAGACACAGCGCGACCGCGACGAGAGCCGCCGCCGCCGCGTGCGGGCGCGCCTGCTGCGCGTACCAGTGCACCATCGCGCTGCTCGCCGCGAGCGCCGCCGCGAACACCGCGGCGCGCCGGCTCAAGAGGATCCGCGCGATCCGATACGAGGCCGGGATCAAGAGCAGCGAGATCAGCATCCCGATCACGCGCAGCCGGAGCACTTCGCTGCGAGCCGCGGCCCGATGCTCCTCCAAGCTGCCTTCGATCGGCGCGTCGACGCGACCGGTGAAGAGCGCGGAGAGCCACGGGACGAGGTTCGGATAGAAGCGCGCGTGGTTCCGGTCGAGCTCGTCCGACGAGCCGCGCAGGAGCGCGACCTGGCCCGCCCACACGCGCTCATCGGCGTGAGCCGCGTGCGGCAGCGAGTGGCCGATGCCGACGAGGCGGACGGCGAGCGCGAAGAGAACGAGCGCGGCGACGCACCACGCCGCCTTTCGCCGGGTGAGATCGCGCATCGAGGGTCTCTCGCCTCCGAAACGCGACGACGGGTCCGCGAGGGCCTCTCGCTCCGCGAGGCACGGCTCATCACGAACCGGAGCAGCGAACTGGTTCACGGCGTGTGCGTCGCGGCACACAGCGACGTCGCCGGTTGTAGTTTGCCGCTCCGACGAGGGGCAGGCCGTGGAACGAGGTAATCCCCGCCGCGGATTCCCAGCACACGCCCGGCGTGTCCGCGAGTCACCAACCGGGCTTCGCGTGCTCCAACCGGCACGGCGTCCAGTTCGTGTGAACCGAGATCATCGATGGCAGCGGCTGCCGACCCAGACGTCGAGCGTAGCTTCGGCCATGCGCGCGACGCCGAGCCGGAACGCGGTCATCGACGCCGTGAGGTGCGCAGCGAATCGCTCGTCAGCGCCGCAGGTGTGGTACCACCGCACTCGCCGCTGGAGATCAGTGCGTCCACGCGATCTCGACGCCGCTCGTCGCGTTGTACGTCGCGCTCGTGCAGAAGCTCGCGGAGTTGCGGTAGTACGTCTGGTAGTAGCGCTTGCCGCCGATCGGCGGCAGCAGGCCTTTCACCGAGATCGCGAGATCGCCGACACCCGGATAGCTCGACGCTCCCAAGATCGAGTTCACTTTCGCGCCGAGTCGGATGAGCGCGCCCGACACGCACAGCTTCCCGTCGCCGTAGACATCGCCGGGAAACGTTCCCGCGGTGCCTTGCAAGTAGATCGCGAGCGCCGCGGTCATCCCCGTGCCGGAGAGCACGACGCTGTCCGACGAAACCGACGCCGTGCCGCTCCCGGTGAGCTTGCCCGCGCCGCCGAAGGAGTGCTCGCATCCGGCCGCGCTCGACACCGGGCTCTCGTTCGCGCACGGGCAGAGCGTTCCATAGCCGTCGCCGAAGCAGAACGGCTTGAACGTGGCGTTGTCGAGCTTGGCGACCCAGGCCTCGAAGTCCCCCGCGGGGTTCGTGCCGTAACCGACGATCGTGCGCCCGTCCGCCGACACGTCCTTCGCGTACGCGAGATGCCAGCCGGTGAGCGCCGCGTCGAGCCCGTAGTGATGGCGGAGCACGTCCTCCAGACCGCGCGCTCCGTTCAGCGGATCCCAGATCAGCGCGTTGGCGCCACCGACCGAGAAGTACGAACCCACGATCACGTTGCCGTCGGCCGAGCACGCCTCCGCGCGCGACCAGTTCCCGTCGGCGATGTCGACCATGCCGGTCGCCGCGGTCCAACGGAACGCGGACGGCGAGCTGCCGAAGCCGTTGCTCTCGCCCACCACGACGCTGCCGTCGAAGTTCGCGCCGTACGCGTCGCTCGAGAACGATCCGCCCGGTG
>CAZQHA010000579.1:0-3050 GCA_964592795.1 uncultured Planctomycetaceae bacterium
CGATCGCAGGTGGGAGCGCGCGCTGCGCTCGTCGAGCAGGTACTTGAACGTGCTCACGAGACAGAAGGCGAGGTCGAACTTCTCGCGCGTGCGGAACTGCGCTAGCTCGCCGATCTCGAGGCGTGCACCGACGCCGCGCGAGCGCAGGCGCTTCTCGGCGTACTCGAGCATCGCCGCGCTGCGATCGAAGCCGAGCGCGTCGAACCCCCGCCGCGCCATCTCGCACACGAGACGTCCACTGCCGCAAGCGGGCTCGAGCGCGCGCGCGCCCGTCGCGCGGCCATGTCGGCGCAGCATCTCCTCGAGGAAGTCCGCCTCCCGCTTCGTGTCCGTGTCGAAGACGATGTCGTAGTAGCGCGGCGTGTCGTACCAGTCGATCGCCGACCAGCGGTCGGAGGGCGCCGACCGCCGTTGCGTGGCGTGCCGAACCGTCATCGCACGCGCCGCCTGCGGTTCTGCACGTAGTCGACCAGCACGAACGATCCGAGCCGGTCGAGCTGCGAGTAGTAGGCGCGGCCGTGGTTGACGCGCGTGAAGCGCTCGACGAAGTCCACGAGCGTCGGATCGTCGGTGAGCATGAACGTCGTGATGGGGATGTTGTGGCGCCGGCAGGCCTCGGCTTCCTCGAGCGTCTTGTTGACGATGCGCCGATCGAGGCCGAACGGATTCTTGTAGATCGTGCCGTCGCGCTCGGTGAGCGCGGACGGCTTGCCGTCGGTCAGCATGATGATCTGCCGGTTGTGCTTTCGCGTCCGCCGCAGGATGTCGCGTGCCAGCTCGAGCCCGGCTTTCGTGTTCGTGTGATAGGGGCCGACGGACACGTAGGGGAGCTCCGCGATCGACACCTGCCAGGCACTGTCGCCGAACAGCACGACGTCGAGCGAGTCCTTGGGATAGCGTGTCGTGATCAGCTCGCACAGCGCGAGCGCGACGCGCTTCGCCGGCGTGATGCGGTCCTCGCCGTAGAGCACCATGCTGTGCGAGACGTCGACCATCAGCACGGTCGCGCACGAGCTCGCGTGCTCGGTCTCGTGCACGGCGAGATCCGACTCGGCGAGGTCGAACCGATCCGGTCCCGTGCGGCGGATCGCGTTCGCGATCGACTGCGTGGGCTCGATCGCGTCGATCGGGTCGCCGAACTCGTACGGCCGCGTCTCCGGCAGTCGCTCGACGCCGCGTCCGATCGCGTCCACGCGGTGATCGCCCTCGATGTCGCGCTCGAGCGACGAGAAGATCGTGTCGAACGCCGACGCGCGCAGGCCGCGCTCGCCCTTGCGCGTCAGCACGCGCTCTCCGCCCGGCGCGCGCTCGATCGTGCGCTGCTTCTCGAGGAACTTCTTGAAGTCCTCGATCGAGAGACGGCCTTGGAAGATCCGGTAGCGCCGGTCGAGCTCTTTCAGGATCTCGAGCGCGCGGTCGACGTCGCCGTCGGTCTGGAGCAAGAGCTGGTTGAAGATCGAGAGCAGGCGCTCGAGGAGCTCCTTCATCCCCGCGAGCAACGGATCGAACTTCGAGTAGCGCCACTCCATGTCGTTCAGCGCGAGCGCGGCGGACGCGGCTTCTCGTCGGGCTTCTTCAGGCCGCGCACCATGTCCTCGAACATGTCGCGGTACACGAGGCCGCCGCGCACGGCGTCCTTCGCGAGCAGCGAGCTCTGGTGCAGCCCCTCGAGGATGAGCTCCATCGCGGCGGCGGACTCGGCCGCGTTCGCGGGCTTCAGGTACTTCGCAGCGAGCTTCTCGAGCGAGGGGATCGCGGCGAGCGTCGCGTGGACCTCCGCGTCGCTCGACGCGTCGGAGACGTCGACGGTGCGGCCGTTCTGGAAGTGCTGCACGACCGGTTGGAACTCGCCTTCGCCGGCGCCGGGTTTGTCGCCCGGCTGATAGACGTCGGGAAACGTGCGGTCGAACACGGCCTTGATCGCCTTGCCGATCAAGTGGCGCGCGACGGCTTGCACGCCCTCCTGCTCGCCCTCGTAGACGAGCTCGACCTTGCCGGTGATCGCCGAGCTCGCGCCGTAGAGGTCGCTCGTGCGCGCGACGGCGCGCGATTCTCCGTGCGCGATCGCGCGCCGCTCGGCGTTCGAGATCGTGTTCTCGAGGAGCGCGATCGTGAGCCGCGCGCTGACGCCCGAGCTCTGGTCGACGAGCTCGCTCGCGCGCGCTTGGAACGCGACCTCCTCGATGATCGTGCGCAGGGACTCGGGCACGGTGACCACCGGCGCTTTCGGACGCGCGCTCCACGCCTCTTGCGACGTGATGGCCTGCGCTTCGTCGATCGTGTGCGGGTAGTGCGTGAGGATCTGGGAGCTGATGCGGTCGCGCAGCGGCGTGATGATGCTGCCGCGGTTCGTGTAGTCCTCGGGGTTCGCCGAGAAGACGAGGCAGATGTCGAGCGGCAGGCGCAGCGGGAAGCCGCGGATCTGGACGTCGCCTTCCTCCAAGATGTTCAGCAGCCCCACTTGGATGCGCGCCTGGAGGTCGGGCAGCTCGTTGATCGCGAAGATGCCGCGGTTGCTGCGCGGGATGATGCCGAAGTGCACGACCTCCGGGTCGGCGAACGTCAGCCGCCGATTCGCCGCCTTGATCGGATCGATGTCGCCGATCAAGTCGCCGATCGTCACGTCGGGCGTGGCGAGCTTCTCGTGGTAGCGCTGGGCGCGCGGGATCCACGTGATCGGCAGCGCATCGCCTTCCGCGGCGACGCGTTGCCGGCACGTCGCGCACACGGGCGCCAGAGGATCGTCGTTGATCTCGCAGCCCGCGACCGCCGGGATCTCGTCGTCGAGCAGCTCGGCGAGCCCGCGCAAGAGCCGCGTCTTCGCCTGGCCGCGCAGCCCCAGCAAGATGAAGTCGTGCTTGGACAGCAGCGCGTTCGCGATCTGCGGGATCACCGTCTGGTCGTAGCCGACGATGCCGGTGAAGAGCGGCCGGCCTTCTTGGAGACGCCGGATGACGTTCGCGCGCAGCTCGTCCTTGACCGAGCGCCGCGCGTAGCCGCTCTTCTTCAGATCGCCGAGGGTTCGTTCCGTTCGCATAGGAGGGCGCGCC
>CAZQHA010000580.1:0-3048 GCA_964592795.1 uncultured Planctomycetaceae bacterium
CGGCGGCATCGGGTTCGCGAGCACGATCTCCTCGAAGTTCTTCGCCGCGCTGTCGCCCTGGCGCCCGCCGGACTTGTCGACGAACGTGCGGAACGCGTTGCGGTACACGAAGCGGCCGTCGACCGGGTCCTGATAGTTGTAGAGAAAGTAGACGACGCCCCACGTCGGCGCGTACCACGGCGGCCCCCACTCGTACGCGTTCTCGATGACGATGTGGAACGTGGGCGCCTTGGGGGGATTGCTGTCGGAGAGCTTCTCCTCGTTCATCCCGTCCCTGTGGTCGGTCATCCAACCCTTCTCCATCCGACCGACGAGCTCGAAGAGATAGTGGTTGGCCGGCAGGTTCATCAGCACCGTGCCGTTTTGCAGGATTCGACAGCCCTCGAAGAACGACGCGAGACCTTCGTTGAGCCAACCGGACGCGTTGGTGGCGAGGGAGACGAACTGGTGCGCGGCCTCGTGGAAGAGCGTGCCCGTCATGTCCTCGAACGTGCCGCCCTCGATGTAGGTCTCCACCGCGTTGCCCGTGAAGTGGCCGCCGCTCCACTCGACCGGCGGACCTTCGCCGAGCTTCAAGTACTCCGAGCGCTTCGTGAAGATGTGCAGCTCGATGCGCGGCACGGTGCCGGGGTGCTCGTCGGTGCCGTACTGGAAGAACTCGCGGTAGAAGCCGTTCATCTGCTCCATCGCCTCCGCGGCGCGCACGAGGTTCGAGTACCCCGAGTTCGTGTGCGTCACGTAGTTCTCGCGCTCGAGCTTCGCGCGGTCCTTCCACTCCGCATGCTTCGCGTCGTGCTCGCGGATCCACTCCTCTGACACGCCGGCGAGGAGGTCCTTCGGCTTCGCGTCGGCGGCGAGGCTCGGGTCGGGAGCCGACGCCAAGCGCTCGATCGCGGCGTGGCTCGTCGCGTGCTCGGGGTCGAGCCCCAGGATCTGGCGGTGGATGCGGATCGCCGAGTGCGGGCGCTTGTCCTTCTCGTACTGCTCGGCGAGCGGCAGGAGCTTCGCGATCGTCGACGTCGCGAGATGGAACAAGTCCGCTGCGATCGGATCGATCGCGGCGACGCGCGCCTCGATCGACTGGATCTCGTCCGCCGGCACCTTCTGCGCTCGCGCGAGCCGCAGGAGCTGGTGCAGCGCGTACGTCTCCTCGTCCGCGTCGCCGGCGATCGCGGCGGCCCGCGCGCGCAGGTCCCAGGCGCGCGTCGATTTCTGGTCGCGCTCGAGCGCGCGCGCGACCCACTGACGCGCGTCCGCGGCGTTCTTCGCGGCGACCGCCTTCTCGGCGTTCTGGAGCGCCGATTCGAGGATCGATTGCGCGGCGCGGGACTGGCCCGGCGCAAGGCTCGGAAGGCACAGGGCCGCGAATAGGAGCGGGGCGAGGAAGCGGGTCTTCATGGCGCGCCGGATGTGGGTTGCGGGCGGTCGGGAGCGGATGGTACCCCATCGACCCGGATGGACTCACTCGCGCGTCACCGCCGGCTCTTCGATTACGACCGTTGGGCCAACGGCGAGGTGCTCGCGTCCTTGCGTCAGGCGCGCCGATCCCCGCCCAGCGCGCTCGCGACGTTCGCCCACGTCCTCGCCGCCGAGGAGCTGTGGCTCGTGCGCCTGCGCCGCGATCATATCCAGGTCGCCGTCTGGCCCGACCTCTCGCTCGAGCAGTGCGAGCACGCGCTCGAGCGCGTGGCTCTCGGCTGGCGCGAGTACCTGATGAACCGCACGCCCGCGTCGCTCGAGGAGATCGTCGCCTACACGAACACGCAGGGCGAGCGCTGGTCGAACCGAGTGGAGGATGTGCTGACGCACGTCGTGATGCACTCCTCCTACCACCGCGGACAGATCGCGTCCGACCTGCGCCGAGCGGACGACATGCCGGCGTACTCGGACTTCATCCACGCCGTGCGGCAGGGCTGCCTCGAGTAGCGCGCGCTACTCGTTCACCGACGCGGCGAGCGCGCCCTTGCGTGCCCGCTTCTGCGCCTTCTTCTCCTGCTTGGCCGCCTTCGCCTGCCTCGTCTTGAGCTTCTTCTCGGTGACGAGCGCCTCGCGGATCGCCAGGATCTGCTCCTCGTGGATGCGGTCGTGTCCCGCGTACATCACGATCATCGTCTCGATCGATTCCTCGCCGCGCTCGGAATGGATGCCGACGCGCCGCCAAGCGTCCTCGGCGAGGCGCTCCATGAGGCTCACGTTCGCGCCGCGGACCGCCGCGAACGCGTCGAAGAGCTCGGCCGTCTTCACGCGCTCGATGCCCAGGCGCTCGACGAACGCGTCCTGGTCGTAGCCCAGGATCGGCGGGCGATCCATCGCCGCGACGAAGCGCAGCCGCGAGCCCAGGACGACCTCGCCGTCCGCGAGGTGCGCGATCACTTCCTTGATCGACCACTTGTTCGGCGCCGGACGGCGCGCGAGCTGCTTCTCGGACAGTCCGCGCAGGAGCTTCTTGATGCGCTTGGGAGCCTTGCGTTGCGATTCGACGGGATCGGCTCCGCCGAGCGCGTTCACGTAGCGCTCGGGAACGACCGGACCAGGATTGCCAGCAGCCATGGTGTGCACCTGCGAGTGGAGGACGGGAAGAGCGCGACAGTATAGCGCGCTACTCCGCGTACAGATCGATGACGCGCGAGATCGCGCGCTCGCACACCTTGCAAAAGTTCGTCGGGTTGCGCGTGAACATGATGCAGTCGACCTCGGGGCGGTAGAGGCCCTTGGCCTCGTACGCCGCGCCCTCGAACGCGCCGACCTTCCCGAAGTACTTCTCGCCCGCAAGCATCGGCTGCGTCTTCGCCTTCACCTCGCGGAACAGCGCCTCGGCCGCTTCCTCGGGCGCCTTCTCCTCGATCAGCTTCTTGCGCTGGGCTTGGTACGAGAGGTCGACCTTGTCGTACGCGTCCTGGTTCCACGGCGTCGGCAGCGGAGTGCCCGACGCGACGAGTTCGGCCCACTTGACGCGCGACGGATCGAGGAGCGCGGTCACGTTCGGCTCCCACGGCTCGACGCCCTTCGGCGTGAACTCCTCGTACGCGACCTGCGAGCTGTAGTACT
>CAZQHA010000581.1:0-3046 GCA_964592795.1 uncultured Planctomycetaceae bacterium
CGCCTTCGCGAGCGCCTGCTCGACGTCCTCGACGAGGTCGTCGATGTGCTCGATGCCGACCGAGAGGCGGACGAGCCCGTCCGCCAGGCCCGCGGCGCGCCGCACCGCGGCCGGGATGCTCGCGTGCGTCATGCTCGGGGGGACCTCGACCAGCGATTCGACGCCGCCCAGCGATTCGGCGAGCGTGAAGACCCGCGTGCTGGACGCGAACGTGTTCGCCGCCTCGACGCCGCCTTCGAGCTCGAACGCGACCATGCCGCCGAAGGCAGACATCTGCTTCTTCGCCAGCGCGTGCTGCGGATGCGACGCGAGGCCGGGGTAGTAGACGCGCTCGATCGATCGCGTGCGCTCGAGGTGCTCCGCGAGCTTCGCGGCGTTCGACGAGTGCCGGTCCATCCGGACGGCGAGCGTCTTGATGCCGCGCAACACGAGGAACGCGTCGAGCGGTCCGGGCGTGCCGCCGACGGCGTTCTGGAAGAACGCCAGCTCGCGCCTCAGCTCGAGGTCGCGGCCGACGAGCGCGCCGGCGACGACGTCGGAGTGCCCGCCGAGGTACTTGGTCAGCGAGTGCAGAACGACGTCGGCGCCGAGCTCGAGCGGGCGCTGCAGGTACGGCGTCGCGAACGTGTTGTCGACGATCACGAGCTTCTTCCGCGCGTGCGCGAGCTTCGCGATCGCCGCGATGTCGCAGATCTTGAGCAGCGGGTTCGTCGGCGTCTCGAGGTAGACGTAGCGCGTCTTCTCCTCGATCGCGCGCTCGACCGCCGCGAGGTCGCACGTGTCGACGAACGTGAAGCGCACGCCGTAGCGCTCGAACACCTTGGTGAAGAGGCGGTACGTGCCGCCGTACAGATCGTCGCCGGCGACGACGTGGTCCCCCGGCACGAGGCGGTCCATCAGCGCGTTCGTCGCCGCGAGCCCCGAGCTGAACCCCAGTCCCCACTGGCCGCCCTCGAGCGACGCGAGGTTCTGCTCCAGCGCGGTCCGCGTGGGGTTCGACGTGCGCGAGTACTCGTAACCCTGCCGCGGCACCGCCGGCGCGTCCTGCTTGTAGGTGCTCGTCAGGTACACCGGCGTCATCACCGCGCCGTTCTCGGCGTCGGGTTCCTGTCCGGCGTGGATCGCGCGGGTCTCGAAGCGTCCGAAGTCGTTCACGAGTTCGCTCATGTTCGTCGTCCCTCTGTGCGTGATCGCAGTCTAGCGTTCGCCGGTAGGCTGTGGCGCGTCATGGTGAACCCCGAACGACGCGCCGCCGAAGTCGACCCCGCGGATGCGCGGGCCGCGCGCCTCGACGCGTACGCCGCGCGCGCGCTCGAGTTCACCGCGGTGCGCGCGCTCTTCGAGCGGTTCGCGCTGACGTCGCTCGGCCTGCGGCGACTCCGCGAACGGGCCCCGCTCGGCGACCGCGAAGCGCGCGCGTCGCTCGCGCGCGTGAAGGAGATGATCGGCGCCGCGCGCAGCGCCGAGCTGCCGAACCTGGCGGGCGTGAGCGATCCGGTGTCCGTGCTGGCCCACGCTCGTTCCGCGGGTCGCGCGATCGAGGAGGAGGCGCTCGTCGCGCTCCGCGAGTTCTTCGTCGCCGCCGCGCGGATCGGCGACTGGCTCGTCGCGCACGAGAAGGACCTGCCGGCGTGCGCGGAGCTCGCGCGCGATCTGCCCGACCTCTCGCCGGCGCTCGAGCGCATCGATTCGATCGTCGACGAGCGCGGCCGGGTGCGCGATTCCGCGTCGCCGCTGCTGGCGCGGCTCCGCAAGGAGTCGGCCGAAGCCGCGCACGCGATCGACCGGGCGCTGCGAGCGCTCCTCGCGCGGCCGGAGATCAAGGCCGTTCTTTCGGACGCGAGCACGCACCGTCGCGCCGGCCGCCCGGTGCTCGCGGTGCGCGCGAAGAGCGCGGGGCGCGTCCCGGGGATCGTCCACGATCGATCGCAGAGCGGCGAGAGCGTCTTCGTCGAGCCGCGCGAGATCGTGCTGCTCGGCAACCGGCAGGCCGAGTGCGCCGCCGACGAGCGCCGCGAGGTCGAGCGGATCCTGCTCGAGCTGACGCGCGCGCTGCTCGCGGGCGAGCCGGAGGTCGCGCGCGCCGCCGACCGCGTCGGCGAGCTCGAGATCGCGGTCATCGGGGCGCGCTACGCGACCGACGCGGGGCACGCGCGCGCGCGCGTGCCCGCCGTCACCGGCGAGCCCGGCGTCGACCGGGGCCTCGTGCTGCGCGGCGCGAAGCACCCGCTCCTGCTCGAGGAAGAGCGGCTCGGCCGGCTCGCGCGCGTCGTGCCGATCGACCTACGCCTGGGCGCGGACTTCGATCTCCTGATCCTCACGGGGCCGAACACCGGCGGAAAGACGCTCGCGCTGAAGACGGCCGGCGTCGCCGCGCTGCTCGTGCGGCTGGGACTGCCCGTCCCGTGCGACGAAGGCTCGACCGTCCCGCTCTACGACGGGATCGTCGCGGACATCGGCGACGAGCAGGAGATCCGGCAGAGCCTCTCGACGTTCTCGTCGCACATGGTGCGCATCAAGGCCGGGCTCGAGCGCGCGACGAAGGACACGCTCGTCCTGCTCGACGAGCTCGGCGGCGGCACCGATCCCGACGAAGGCGCGGCGCTGTCGGAGGCGATCCTCGAGCAGCTGCTCGCGCGCGCCGCGCCGACGATCGTCAGCACGCACATCGGCAAGCTGAAGGAGTTCGCCTTCCGCAATCCGCGCGCGGAGAACGCGTGCGTCGAGTTCGACGTGAAGACGCTCGCGCCGCTCTACCGCATCTTGATGGGGACGCCGGGCGAGTCCGGCGCGCTCGTGATCGCGCGCCGCCTGGGGCTGCCCCACAAGCTCGTCGACCGCGCGCAGGAGCGGCTCGTCAAGCGCGACGCCGAGGTCGCGCGGCTGATGGCCGACGTCCGCAACGCGCGCACGCAGGCCGAGCGCGTGCGGTCGCAGGCCGAGTCGCGGCTCGCGGACGCCTCGCGGAAGACGCGCGAGCTCGAGGAGGAGCGTCAAGCGCTCTCGCAGCGCGGCGCGAAGCTCGAGGCCGAAGCGCAGCGCGGCA
>CAZQHA010000582.1:0-3031 GCA_964592795.1 uncultured Planctomycetaceae bacterium
CGTCGACGCGAAGTTCAAGACGTTCGGCTGCGGCTCCGCCATCGCGAGCTCCTCGCTCGCGACCGAGTGGATCAAGGGCAAGACGCTCGACGAGGCGATGGGCATCAAGAACACGCAGATCGTCGAGGAGCTCTCGCTGCCGCCGGTGAAGATCCACTGCAGCGTGCTGGCCGAGGACGCGATCAAGTCGGCGGTCGCGGACTACAAGTCGAAGCGCGAGCAGAACGGAGGCGCGAAGTCGTGATCTCTCTCACCCAGCGCGCGGTCCAGGAGATCCGCCGCATCATCAGCGATCAGAAGCTGCCCGAGACGACCGCGCTGCGCGTCGGCGTGAAAGGCGGCGGGTGCTCGGGTTTCTCGTACCAGCTCGGCTTCGACGACCAGATCGGCGAGATCGATCAAGTGTCGGAGATCGAGGGGGTCAAGGTCGTCTGCGATCCGAAGAGCTTCCTCTACCTCAACGGGACGCAAATCGACTTCGAGGACAACCTGATGGGTCGCGGGTTCAAGTTCGGGAACCCGAACGCGGCGAAGAGCTGCGGCTGCGGCGAATCGTTCTCCGTGTGACGGCGGCGAACCGCGCCGTCCCGGTCATCCCATGTCCCGCTGTCCCCATTGCACGGCGGAGCTCGAGACCCCGCTCGTGTGCGTCGCGTGCGGCCGGCTCCTCGAGCCCGGCCCCGACGTCGCGCCCTTCGCGATCTTCGGCTTCGAGCCGAGCGCCGACGTCGACGCGCGCGAGCTGAAGAAGCGCCTCTTGCGCTTCAGCCGGCGGATGCACCCCGACTTCTTCGCGCAAGAGATCGAGGGCGTGAGAGCGCTCGCGGAGCAAAACAGCGCGCGGATCAACGAGGCGCACGAGATCCTCTCGGACGACGCGCGCCGCATCGATTGGTTGGTGCGCCACCTGGGGGGCCCCGACGAGAACGACGAGCGGCAGATGCCGAAGGAGTTCCTGCTCGAGGTGCTCGAGTGGAACGAGGTGCTCGAGGCCGCGCGTCAGGCCGGCGCCGGCGCGTCGACGTCGCAGCTCGACGAGCTCGACCAGGAGCTGCGAGCGGAGCGCGCGGTGACCCTCGATTCGATCCACGCGAAGCTGGTCCCGCTTCCGCCGCCGCAAGCGCCGGTATTGCGCGAGGTGCGACGCGACCTCAACGCCGTGCGCTACCTCGACCGGGCGCTCGGCGAGATCGAATCGCAGCGACTCGCGCGGCCGGCCACGCGCTGAGGAACGCGCGCACTCGAACATGGGCTACATCGAACTCGACGTCCTGCAGAGCAGCGCGCCCGGTCTGGCGCTCGGCATCGATCTCGGCACGACGAACTCGCTCGCCGCGGTCTGGCGCGACGGCCGCCCGAGCGTGCTCCACGCCGAGGGCCGCTCGGCGCTCGTGCCGTCGGTGATCTACTTCCCGCAGGACGGCCCGCCGCTCGTCGGGCGCGAAGCGCGCGATCAAGCCGTCGTCGATCCGCGCAACACGATCTTCAGCATCAAGCGCTTCATGGGCCGCGGACTCGAGGACGTCGCTCCCGAGCTGGCGAGCCTCCCGTACGCGGCCAGCGAGACCGAGCGCGGCCTGATCCAGCTCGAGGTGCGCGGCAAGAAATACACGCCCCAGGAGCTCTCCGCGTTGATCTTGATGCGCGTCAAGGACGTCGCGTGCCAAGCGCTCGGAGGGTCGGAGGTCACGCGCGCCGTCATCACGGTGCCGGCGTACTTCGACGACGCGCAGCGCCAGGCGACGCGCGACGCCGCGCGCCTGGCGGGCATCGACGTGCTGCGCATCGTCAACGAGCCGACCGCGGCGAGCCTCGCCTACGGGCTTGACCAGCGCGGACAAGGCAACGTCGCGGTGTACGACCTGGGAGGAGGCACGTTCGACGTCTCGATCCTGTCGATCGAAGACGGAGTCTTCCGAGTCCTCGCCACCGCGGGCGACACGCACCTGGGCGGCGACGACTTCGATCAACGGCTGGCCGAGATCGCGCGGACGGAGCTGCGCGCCAAGGTCGGATCACAGACGCTCGTCGATCCGGGGTTCCAACAAGCCGTCCGATTGGCGGCCGAGAAGTGCAAGATCGAGCTCTCGCAGCAACCCGAAGCCGAGATGCACCTCGTCGTGCCCGACCTGCGGCTCAATTGGCGCCGTCGCGTGACGCGCGAGGAGTTCGATCGCATCACCAAGGACTTGGTCGAACGATCGATCGACGCCTGCCGGAAAGCCTTGTCGGACTCCAAGCTGGCGCGGCAGGAGATCCACGAGGTCGTGCTCGTCGGCGGGAGCTCGCGTATCCCCGCGGTTCGCGCGCGCGTCGAGGAGTTCTTCGGCAAGAAGCCGCACACCGAGCTCAACCCCGAGGAGGTCGTCGCGCTCGGCGCGGCGGTGCAGGCGCACATCCTCGTCGGCGGCAAGCGCGACATGCTGTTGATGGACGTGACGCCGCTTTCGCTGGGCCTCGAGACGATGGGCGGCGCCGTGTCCAAGATCATCCAGCGCAACTCGACGATCCCCTGCCACGCGACCGAAGGCTTCACGACGTACGCCGACAATCAAACCGGCATGGACTTCAACGTCGTGCAGGGGGAACGCGAGCTCGCGCGCGACAACCGCTCGCTCGGGAAGTTCTCGCTGCGCGGCATCCCGCCGCTGCCCGCCGGGATGGCGCGCGTCGCGGTGCGCTTCCACATCGACGCGGACGGCCTCTTGACGGTCACCGCCAAGGAGGAGTCGACCGGAGCGAGCGCGCACATCGAGGTGCAGCCGATGCACGGGCTGACCGACGGCGAGGTCGAATCGATGCTGCGCTCGTCGCTCGTCCACGCGCGGGACGACTTCGCGTCGCGCCGCGTCGCCGACCTGAAGATCGAGATCGGCACGATGATCCACGCGACCGAGAAGCACATGACCGCGGCGCACGCCGGCCTCGACCGCGAGAGCTACCTCGATCTTTCCGAAGCGCTCGAGAGGGCGAAGACGGCCGCTCGGACCGACGACGCGGCGGCCTTGCAGAAGACGCGCGACGAGCTCGA
>CAZQHA010000583.1:0-3016 GCA_964592795.1 uncultured Planctomycetaceae bacterium
GTGCACGATGTAGTCGGGCTGCCGCTCGCGCCGGATCAAGTAGACGAAGCGATCGAAGCCGCGATGCATGCCGATGCTCGGGCCGATCCAGCTGTTGTTCGAGAAGCCCAACGTCCGGTAGCCCGCGTCCGAAAGGATCGTGGCCAGCGTGGTGATCGACGGGTCGAGCATCAGGTGGTCCGTCGTCGCGCCGTGGCTGCTGGGTGGCAGCCCCGTGAACATCGAGGCGTGCGACGGAAGAGTCCACGTGGACGTGCTGAACGCGTTCTGGAAGCACGCGCCGCCGGCCGCGATGCGCTCGAGGTTCGGGGACGTGGGGGCGCGGTGGCCGTAGAGCGAGAGGTGCCCGACCGCGGTCGTATCCATCACCACGAGGACGATGTTGGGCCGCTTGCGAGGCTCGCTCGGTCGAGAGCACGCCACGGCGCACAGGAGCGCGAACGCGAGCACGATCGTCCGAGCGGCAGGCTCTCGTGCACGCGTTTCGAGAGCGGAGCCGGCCGGACGCATGGGTCGAAGCATACTCTGCGGGCCGGACGACGGCAGAGCCGGCCGGAAATGAAAAAGCCCCGCGACGCGCGCGGGGCCTTTTCGGATCGTCCTGATTCGCGTCGCGCGCGACTCAGGCTGTGAATGGATCAGCTCAGAAGGAGAGGACGAGACCGAGAGCGAACTCGTCGACTTCGAGCGCGGCGTCGTCCGAGTCCGACGAAGCGAACTGGGCTTGCCACTTGATGTCGTGGCCTTGCGTGTAGCGGTTCACGCCCACGGCCCAGCGCGTCGTGTCGTTCGAGTCGTCACCATCCTCGTAGCGGGCCGCGACTTCGTACATGTCCGAGAACATGTAGGAGCCGGTGACGTCCCACGGAGTGGTGCCGCCGCCAACGGGGAGGTCATCGTCGATGTCGACGACTTCCGCCGCCACCGCGAAGGGGCCCGTCGTCATCGCGACTTCGAGCGCAAGCGCCATTCCGTCGCTGACGTCTCCGTCGTCGGAGATGGCGACGCCGGCCGTCAGGTTCGTTTCCTCGCCCGCGCCGTACGCGCCTTCGACACTGCCCACCCCCGCGCCCATCAAGTTCGCGCAGACGCGGCCGGTGAACAGGTAATCGTCGGCCGGGCCGTCGAAGCCGTTCTGAGCCGCGATGTGCCAGTCGATCGTGTCGAACTGACCGCTGAACATGACGCCTTCGTCGCGACCGCTGAAGAGCTCGCCCAGGAACGTGCGATCCAGGAAGAGCAGCTTGTTGTCGGAGACGAGCGCGCTGCGCAAGAACGGCGCTTTGAAGCGCCCCATCTTGCCCGTGACCATGTCGCCGATCTTCCAGGTCGCGTAGGCGTCCTTCAGCGTGCCGACGTCTTCGAGTGTGAAAGTGTCACCGGGGGGCGTGTCGGTCACACCGCTCCGGTCATCCGCGAAGTCGAAGCTGATCTTGTACGAGTAGCCGCTTCCGGCATCCCCGGTGATCTCGACCCGCGCCTGCTGGACGAAGAAGCCTTGCTCATCGTCCTGGCCATTGCTCGGGTCGCCGTCGACGTCGATGTCGTCGGAGAATCGCCACGACGAGATGATCCATCCCCCGACCTTCGGTCCGGTGTTTTGAGTGTGGAGGCTGGAAGTCAGGCTTGCGATCTCCTGGTCCAGGCTCGACCACTCGTTCTCAGATGCTACGCCGGGCGCGCTGACGAGCGTCAACGCCGCGGCGCTGTAGACGAGCTTGTTCATGCGTTTGTGCACTCCAAAAAGAGACAGAGAGTCTGAGTCGATGAATACGGGATGGGGGTTAGAGCGGGCAGAGGATGCCGCTCATCCGAGACGAGGAAAAGGGCGTGGTGGTTTTTTTCGCCTCGGCGAGGCCACTGGAGCGATCGGCGCGAGCGCGCCGACTGCGCCCCGCAATTTCGCAGGCGCCGGGGCCGCTTGTCTAAGCACAGAATTTCTAATGGCTTACGACTATGCTCCGGTGCCGGTCGGGGCTGCGAGAGCTCACCGGTGACACCCTGTAAGACCCGGAGTCGGGGTCGACTTCGCGCCGCCCCCGATTTGCGAGATCGTACTAAACCGGTCCGCCGGGGCCGGCCGGGCGCTCGCCCGACCCCTGCCGGCGGCTCTTTCTCGGGCCCCGCTCGAGATGCGGCGCGAGTCGGGCGTCGGCCGCGCTGACCTGCTCGAGGATCTCGTCGGTCGGGAGGATCCCGAAGACTTCCGTCGCCGCGAGCCGCGCCTCGAGCCGCTCGCGTGCGACGACGGTGTACGCGAAGTCGTATTTCGGATGGTCCAGGTACTTCGGGTCGACCGAACGGACGAATTCGACCGCGGCCATCTCGATCTCCTCGTGGACGGCGCGCGCCCACGGGTCGTGCCTATCGCCCACGATCGCGGCGACGCGCTCGGCGGCCGCGGCGGCGGCGGCCGCGTCCCCGGACAGCGACAGCTCGCCGACGGCGAGCAAGATTGCGCGCGCATGGAAGCGCGTCGGATCGCGCTTCTTCCGCAACACGGCCGCGAGCTCGGCGAGAGCCGTGTCCAAGTCGCTTTCAGTCGTCATGAGATCCTCGCCTGGCGCGCTTGAGGGCGGAACGGCGGTCCTTCGTCGCCCGCCGCCGCTGCTGCGATCCGCGTGTGGGACGGGTGGCGCGGCGTGCCTTGGGCTCGGCCAATGCAGCCCGCAGGAGCGCCGCCAGGCGTTCGCGCGCGTCCTCGATGTTGCGCTCGCGCTCTCGATGACGCGCGGCGTGGATCAGGATCTCGCCGTCGCTCGTCAGGCGCGTGGAGAGCCTGCGCCGGATCGCCGACCGCGCGTCCTCCGACAGCGTGGGTGAGGACAGCGCACGGAAGCGCAGCAGCACTTTCGTCTCCACCTTGTTGACGTTCTGGCCGCCAGGTCCGCCGGAACGCGCGAACTCGTAGTGCAGCTCGCGGGCGGGAAGCTCGAGGCCGGGTCGGATCGTGAGCGGCTCCGCGCGGACCATCGATTCGTCGCCGCCTCAGCGCCCCTCGGGATCGTTCTCGCGC
>CAZQHA010000584.1:0-3016 GCA_964592795.1 uncultured Planctomycetaceae bacterium
GCGGGAATGTCGGCGATGCGCCCGATCGCGCGCAGGCGGATCGCGTTGTCCATCAGCGTCGGGCGCTCTTGGATCAAGAAGCGCCGCAGGAGCTGCATCAGGTAGCGGACCTCGGGGCTGGGACGCTTCCAGTTCTCGACCGAGAACGCGTACAGGGTCAGGCTCTGCACTCCCAGGCGCGCGCACTCCGTCGTGATCTCGCGCACGGACTGGATGCCTTCGCGGTGTCCGAAGATGCGCCGCAGGCCGCGGCTCTCGGCCCAGCGGCCGTTCCCGTCCATGATGATCGCGATGTGCTCGGGGAACGGCTCGAAGCGGCTGCGCCCTGCGGTCGGTTCTTGAGCCATACCGTGTGTCACGCGATCACAGTCCGCGCGAGATCACCTGCTCCCGCTCGGGGCCGACGGACAGCATCACGATCGGCACGCCGACTTCCTTCTCGACCCACTCGACGTACGCGCGACACCGCGCGGGCAACTCCTCGTAGCGGCGCACGCGCGTGATGTCCTCGGTCCAGCCGCGGTGGCGCTCGTACACGGGCTTCACCCGGTCGAGGCTCGGCAAGTGCGCCGGCCACACCGTCGCCGGCTGCCCGTCGATCTCGTAGCGGCCCGCGGCGCGGATCTCCTCGAATCCGGTGAGCACGTCGAGGTTCGTCATGATCCAGCCGTCCGCCCCGGACAGCTCGAGCGCGTAGCGTACCGCCACCGCGTCGAACCAGCCGCAGCGTCGCGGGCGGCCGGTGGTCGAGCCGTACTCGTTCCCCGCGACGCGGATCCGATTCCCGATCTCGCCCGGCTCCTCGGTCGGGAACGGGCCTTCGCCGACGCGCGTGCAGTACGCCTTGGCGATGCCGATCGCGCGGTCGATGTGGCGCGGCGGGAAGCTCGCGCCGGCGGCGATCCCTCCCGCGCCGGTGTTCGAGGACGTGACGAACGGGTAGGTCCCCGAGTCGATGTCGAGCATGGCGCCCTGTGCGCCCTCGAAGAGGATCCGTTTCCCGGCGCGGTACGCGGCACGCACTTCCGCGCCGGTGTCTCCGGCGAAGGGACGCAGCTCCTCGGCGAGCGCCATGTACCGGTCGAGCTGACCCTCGAGGTCGAGCGGCGCTTCCCCGTGCACGCGCTCGATCACGGCGTTCTTCTCCGCCAGCGCCGCGCGCAGGCGCGTCCGGCACTGGTCGGGGTCGAGCAGGTCGCACACGCGCAGCCCGGTGCGCGCGGCCTTGTCGGCGTAGCACGGGCCGATGCCGCGCCCGGTCGTGCCGATGCGGCCTTCGCCGCGCCAGCGCTCCGAGAGCTGGTCGATCGTGCGGTGGTGCTCGAAGATCACGTGCGCGTTGCTCGAGAGGCGCAGGTTCGTGCCGGTGACCGCGACGCCGCGCTGGGAGAGGCCCGCGATCTCCTCGAGCAGCTTGAACGGATCGACGGCCACCCCGTTTCCGATCACGTTGACCTTCGCCGGGTGCAGGATCCCCGACGGGATCAGATGCAGGACGTACTTCTGCCCCGCGACGACGACCGTGTGGCCGGCGTTCGCGCCGCCCTGGTAGCGCACCACGTAGTCGGCGTCCTGCGCCAGGAGATCGATCAGCTTGCCCTTTCCCTCATCGCCCCACTGGGCACCGAATACGCTGAGAGAAGGCATGCGGAAAAGTGCGCGGATCCGTGGCGGCGGCCAGTCCGGATTCTTGCGCCACCGTTCTGGGGCGACAAGGGAAAACCCTCTCAGCGGCGCTCGTCTGGATAGTCCTGGACTTCGTAGGGCACGTAGTCCAGCGCTTCCCAGCGGACGATCGGCACGATCTCCGTTTCGTCGTCGGCGCTCCGGCGCCACACCACGGCGCGGACGACCCGCACGAGCGCGTCGCCTTGCTCCTCCGCCAGCCGGCGGCTCTCGGGATCGGCGAAGACCGGATCGCCTTCGGCGGACGTCGAGCGACGCGCGACGATGTAGATCGAGAACACGTTGCTCTGCGTCGTCAGACGCTCGCGCACCTTCGTCTGCGTTTCGGCGCCGAGGTCGTTGAACCCGTCGACCTCGGAGAGCTCGGAGAGCGAGTCGAAGATCCTGCGCTCGATCACCTCCTCGCCGAACTCGTCGTAGACCGCGGTCTCTTCCTCTTCCTCGTCGTCCTCTTCCTCCTCTTCGAGGTTGCGGTACTCGACGACCTTGTCCCACAGGCGCGGGTGGACGTCGCGATCGTCGAAGAGCGACTTGAGCACGGCGACCGGCGCGGTGTTCACGTTCACGGACCAACCCGGGTTCGATTGCGCCTGCGCGCCCGCGCCGCCAGCGGCAGCACCTCCGCTCGCGGGCGGGTTCTCGCCCGGTTGTCCGCTGGGCGGCGGCGGATTTCCCGACGGCGGTGGAGTGGGATTCGGCGTGCCGCTCGGGGGCGGGTTCGCGCCCGGCGTCGTCCCGCCGGTGCTCGAGCTCTGCGCCTCTTGGTCGTCCGCGCGCGTCGACAGCGACGTCCACACGGTGAGGAAGCTGCCGATCGAATGGACGATGTTGCCGTCCTCGTCGCGGTAATCGCGGAACAGGCTCTCGTCGAAAGTCGGCAGGACCGCGAAGTCGCGCAGCGAGAGCGGCAGCCCGATGTCGGGGCTCTGCTCGTCGTCGGTGAGCAGCGTCGGGCGCGGAAGGCGCGCGAGGTTGCGCTGCTTCATGAACTCGAGCATGTCGCGCGCCATGTCCTCCGCGACGCGCTCCGAGATGTCGGCGTCCGTGCCCTCGCGGCACAGATCGAGGCAACGCACGACGCGGTCGAGCGCGGCCTGGGCCTCTTTCTCGTCGGGGTTGAGCAGCGTCAGCACGTTGAGCTTGCTGTCCTCGTCCTGCACGAAGATGCGGAGCTTGATCTCGTTGATCTCGGTGCGTTGCACCTGCGCCCACTCGTCGCGGCGCGAATCGGTGGATTGGCCCCCGCCGCTCGCCGCGCCCGGATCGGCCGCGGCCGCGCCGCCGGAAGCGGGCGCCGGCGCTCCGCCGCCCGTCGAGCCGCCGGCCGCTC
>CAZQHA010000585.1:0-3011 GCA_964592795.1 uncultured Planctomycetaceae bacterium
CGGGCCCGGCGGTCGTCCAGTCTCCGCTGGTGTTCCAAGCCGGCAACCTGCTCGCCGTGAGAGATCGCGCACGCGGCGAGCGCATCCTGCTCGTCGGCGAAGCGGAGCTTCACCGCAACGTCGCGCTCGGGCTGACGCGCGACCAAGTGCTGGAAGCCCTGCGCACCGAGTTCGGCGTCGATCGGTCCGTCGTGCTGCCGGCGGTGTCGTTCCACATCGACTACGAGCTGACGGTCCGCTCCGACTTGGACGGCGTCGTCGTCTTCGTCAACGAGTCCGCGCAGGCCGTCCGCACGATCCTCGACTGCGGCGTCGAGGCGCTCGCGCGACACCGGAAGCTCGACGCTGCCCGCGCCGAGCAAGCTCGCGCGGACCTGGCGGCCGGGCGCATCGATCCCTTCATGGAAGTCGTCGGGCAATGCCTCGGATCGCAGTCCAGGACATTCGGACACTTCCCCGAGTCGTTCGCCGAGGTATTCAGCGGCGGGCCCGCGGACTCGGGCGTCGGGAGCCTGCAACGCTTCCTGCTCGCCCTCGACATCCTGACCGCGCACGTCGTGCCGGCCGGAGAGCTTCCCTTCGACGAGTACACGACCGCCTACTTGCGTTCGTTTCTCCGCCGGGACGCGGACCGGTCCGCGCTCGTCCGCGGTCTCGAGCAGCTGGGCTGGAAAGTGGTCCCGGTTCCGAGCCTCTCCGAGGGCAGCCGGGGCATCAACTACGTGAACGGGGTCCAGGACCGCGATCGGTATCTCATGCCGGCCTACGGGGGGATCTACAGCGCCCTGGACAAGGTCGCCCAGAAGGCTTTCGAGGGCGCTTTCGGAGGTCGGGTCCGGGTGGTTCCGATCCTGTGCGGGGAGAGCCAGCGCCGGTCCGGAGCGATCCACTGTTCCGTTTCTGCACTCCCTCGACCCTGACGGCTCGGGACACGCAAAACCGACTCGACGACCCCGCCGACGAGGGAACTCGGACCCGGCGGGTTCCGTCTCCCTTCCTTAAGGAATTGGGGTCAATTGACCAATTCGCAGAAGCAGCGATACCATTGTTGACTCGACCATCGAGACCGAACTCTCGTGTCACGTCTCCACGCGCGGGTGCGAGCGACGCGTCCGCTTCCAGTCCTTCAGAAACAGGGTGATTTGCACATGACCAAGACATGGCGGCGGATGCTCGGCATCTGCACAACGTTCGTGGGAGCGCTCGCTCTCACGGTGGATGCGAACGCTGGCGGCGCGACGTGCGGCAGCAGCACCGGACCCGACGTGATCGTCGGCGACATCACCGGTCCCGCGAACTACGCCGCGGCGGGATCGACCGAAGCGCTTTCACTCGGCACGACGTCGTGCAACCTCGGCAACGTGTGGCTCAACTGGTTTGCGAACACGAACCAGCACCCCGTCATCGGCGGCACGCTCTACCGCTACAAGGTCGAGCCCGCGGGCTGGAGCCGCTTCGAACAAGTCGGTCGCAGCTGGCTGAAGCACGGCTTCTTCGCGCTGAGCCAGACGCTCTGCTGCGGCTGCTCGTCGACCGACGGCACGCACCTCGGCGTCGGATGCTCCGACCCGTACACCGCGTCGCGCAACGGCGGGCAAGGCAGCCTCGGCCCGCGCTACCAAGTCAACGCGAGCACGGGCGCCTTCACGTACCCGCCGGCCGGCGGCACGGGCTTCTCGGGCTCGGTCGCTCGTCGACTGGAAGTCGACGTGGCTGACCTCGAGACGAGCGCGCTCTACTTCGGCGAGGCCATGTACGTCACGCCGGACGACGCTGCCGCGGGCAACAACCACAACAACGCCTCGTGGCGTCAGATCAGCTGGAACGGCGCGGGCTCGTTCAACTTCGTCGGCTCGACGCAGCGTCAGGCCGCCGCGCTCGAAGCGTGGAAGGTCCAAGATCCGGCCGTGACGATCGTCACCGTGCCCGGCGCCGAGACGAGCGGCTCCAGCCGCTTCATGCTCGCCTACCGCACCACGGACAACGGCAACGGCACGTGGCACTACGAGTACGCGCTGTACAACATGAACTCCGACAACTCGGCGCGCTCGTTCACCGTCCCGGTCGGTTCGGGCGTCACCCTCTCGAACGTCGGGTTCCACGACGTCGACTATCGCAACGGCGACGGCGGCGGCAATCAGAACTACAGCGGCGTCGATTGGGCGAGCACCGAATCCGGTGGCAACATCACGTGGGCGACGCAGACGTTCGCCGAAAACAACAACGCCAACGCGCTCCGCTGGTCCTCGACGATGAACTTCCGCTTCGACGCGACGACGGCCCCGAGCGCGGGCACCGTCGCGGTCGGGCTGTTCAAGGTCCCGGGCCTCGGCCCGATCACGATTCCGGCGGACGTCCCCGGCGTGGGCAACCCGGCCGTGTCGTTCTGCTGGGGCGACGGCTCGCTGCCGACGGCGTGCCCCTGCATCCCGCCGAACACGGTTCCGAATCCGAGCGGCGCTCCGGGTCACGGCTGCGCGAACTCGTTCGACCTGAACGGCGCCGAGATGTCGGTCAGCGGATCGACGACGCCGGTCGACACGATCCAGTTCACCGTGCAAGTCGGCGGCAACTACTCGGCCTACGCGGTCATGCTCAAGGGCGACGCGCAGAACGCGAACGGCGTGCAGAATGCGGACGGCGTGCTCTGCGTGTCCGGCTCGATCCTCCGCTTCGGTGCGCACTACGCCGCGACGGGCGGCGCCGCTCCGGGCGAGTGGACCCTGCCGAACAGCTTGATGCCGACGCCGATCTCGACGCTGACCGCGCAGACGCCCGGTCAGACGGCGTACTACCAGCTCTACTACCGCAACGCGGCTGCGAACTTCTGCAACCCGTGGGGAGCGAACTGGTCGAACGGCATGAGCTTCGTCTGGTAATCCAGAGCGACATCCGAGCTGCCTAGCGGCTCGGTGGATACAAGAAGGCACCGCACTCGCGGTGCCTTCTGCTTTACGGAGTCAGGTGCTCTTCCACCGGGTTCGCGAACCCGGTGGAAGAGCACCTGACTC
>CAZQHA010000586.1:0-2990 GCA_964592795.1 uncultured Planctomycetaceae bacterium
GAGGCAGTGATCGCACGATCCGCGGTTGGTGGCGGGGTTTCTGGGGAGCCGTGCCGCCGATAAACACAGCGAAGCTGTGCAGTTCAGGAACAATTCGTTCGACGCTCGTGTGTGGGACGCGTCGCCGAGTGGGCCTCCGCGAAAGTAGCGGCGGGCGCCCGCGCGCTGGCTCGGAACCCGGATGGAGCGCTCGTGTGCGGTCCGGCGCTACTGCGGCGAGACGTCCGCGAACCGCCGGCCCACGCGAACCTCGTCGAAGTAGACCGAGTTCGTCGTCTCGAATCCGTCGGCGCGATACAGGCCGAGCTTCAAGTACGCCGGGGTCTCGTTGTACATGTTCGGGCCGAACACCCGGTGATCGAGGCCGTTGAACGCGGTGATGGGCTGGCCGTTCTTCCAGGCTTCGATGTAGCCGTCGTTGCCCATCGACCAGCGGATGTGGAAGCGCAGATCGATCCACTCTCCCTTTTGGATCACTTGCGTGGCGACGATCTGCTTGTTGATCCCCTGCAAGCCGTAGGTGATCACCATCGTGCTTACGCCGTCGCGCAAGACGTACTTGATCGCGATCAACGGCGGATGATGCTCGTAGTCGGCCCAAGCGACACCGGCGGGCGGCCGGTCGTGCCACTGCCCCATGATCTGGTGTCCGGGCGGACTGGCCGTGTCGGCGTAATCCGTGGGGACGAGGAAGCTCCACGAGCACCAGGTCGTCGCACCGAGCCCGTCGTCCCAGTAGAGCTTGAGCTCCGAGCGATTCCCGCCGGCGTGCTTGTCCCCGGGCTGCAGCGTGAACTGCGCGGAACCCGCGCCGAGTCGCGCCGGGTGGGGCACGATCTGGAGACGCGCCGGGTCTTCCATCTCGTAGACCCAGGCTTCGGCGATCGGCTCTCGGTCGAAGCTCTCCCGGAATCGCCAGCGAGGCGGCGCCGCAAGTACTGGAGCCGCGAGGGCTAGCGGCGCGTGCAGCGCTGGCGCAGCGGCGAGCGAGGGAAGCTCACAGGGTTGCGGTTGGCGGACCGCTGCCGCGGCTGCGAGCAAAGGGGCGCAACATGCGAGCATGATTTCCTCACGCCGACGATTCAGTCTACCCCGCACTTCCAAGCGCGGCCGTCGCGCCGAATCTCGATCGTCGATGCGAGACTGCGCGGGTGAATGTCCGTCGTGCTCGAGCGGTGTCGAGCACGCGCGAGCGAGCTTCCCGGTGAAATGCGCGAGCAATTTCGGCCGACATCGTATGAGTGCCGGTCCAAGTCCGTAATGGGACTTCGCGGATCCTGGACGAGAGCTCGAGAGGCGAGGCGCCCTGCGATCGGCCCGGACAGCGCGGCGACGCCGGCGACCGGGCGCGGAGCGGCGTGCTCGCCCCCGGCGACACCCATCACATGCGCCGAAGGTCGCGTCCCCCAGGA
This sequence comes from uncultured Planctomycetaceae bacterium, assembly GCA_964592795.1. Lineage (GTDB taxonomy): Bacteria > Planctomycetota > UBA1135 > UBA1135 > JANLUN01. The sequence goes on from CAZQHA010000586.1 coordinate 1,413, forward strand.
ATTCCGCGCCCCGATTCGGTGACCTCCCCGCTACAGGACCGACCGTTCGCGATTCAAGAAGCGTCGAGGAGCGTACCCATGGTCGCCACCACCGCCGAAAGAGTCGCCATCCACACCAGTCCTCGATCGACCGCGCGAATCTGGGAGTGCACGGATTCTCGCATCCGCTACCTGCGCGCGCACCCCGAAGCGATCCCGGCGCGCCTGCGCGAGATCGACGAAGAGTGGGACATCGAGCGCACGCTCGAGACCGGGTCGGCTTCGCTCACGCTCCTGGGGTTGCTGGTCGGCTCCACCTTCAATCGGAAGTGGCTCCTCCTGAGCATCGTCGTGCAAGGATTCTTCCTGCAGCACGCGCTTCAAGGATGGTGTCCGCCGCTGCCCGTGCTGCGCCGCCTGGGAGTTCGCACGACTCAGGAGATCGAAGCCGAGCGGCATGCGCTGCTCGAGATCCTCGACAGGCGCGGTCCGCCCGAGCCGGTGGAAGCCGGAGCTCCGTTCGCGTCCTAGCGATCGCCGAGTCTTCTCCGCGTGCGCCTCGTCGAGCGTGCGAAGCGCGGCCTCGAAGGAGGTTGCTCGCGACTCCGTACAGCGATTCGCAAGCCGCCTCGACGTGCGGCACGATGTCGGCGACCCAGACCGACCCCGGCGTCCGCCGACTTGCCTCCCGCGAGGCGGCGACGTATCGAACGTCACGAGGTGCGTGTGCTCTCCCCCTCCCCATCGCTCGTTCCAAGGCCGCGAAGCCCGAGCGTTGATTTGCGGCCATCCCGCGCGCTGCTTGCCTTCCTGTTCGTGGCAGGCGCCTGCGTCGGATCACAGACCCCGGCCGAGCGCGCGGCCCGCTCCGACGTGGCTTCGGTCTCCGAACGCTACCGGCCCGCGGATACCAAGCCCACTCTCCCGACGTTGACCGCGGACTCTCCGCTCTCCGATTATTTGCGCTTCGCGGTGATGAACAGCCCCAGGGTCGAGGTCGCTTACCACGAGTGGGCCGCGTCGATCGAGCGCATCGCGCCGGCGCGCTCTCCGGCGGACCCGAGATTGACGTTCGAGGCCGACATCGTCGACACCGTGGAGACGCTCATGCCCGGGCTCATGGTGGATCTGCCCGGACCGGGAAAGCTCCGTCTGTCGGGCGACGTGATGGCGGCGGAGAGCCGAGCCGCCTACTTTGCGTTCGAACGCGAGATTCTGAAGACCGCTCTCGCGGTGAAGACTGCTTATTATCGACTGCGCTTCCTCGAGGAATCGATTCGCGTGGAGAACGCCACGCTCGGTCTGCTGCGCGACATCGAGCAGATCGCTCAGCAACAGAACGCCGCGGGCCGCGTGACTCTCCAAGACGTCCTTCGCGCGCAGATCGCCCGCGATCAGGTCGAGATCGAGATCCAGAACCTCGAGGACTCGCGCGACGCTCTCGCGGCGGAGCTGAAATCGGCCCTGGGGCTGGGCCTCGAGGACCCGCCGCCGCCGATCCCGGCGACGTTCGAAGCCTCGGCGGGCGAGTCCCAGCCGAGCGATCTCTTCGCGACGGCGCTCGCGCGCAACCCGAGCTTGCGCGCCATGCAGGCGGAC
>CAZQHA010000587.1:0-2989 GCA_964592795.1 uncultured Planctomycetaceae bacterium
GGCATGGCGTACGACCCGGGCTACGTGAGGACCGACACGTACCTGACGATCGAGACGCTCGTGTACGCGCTCGATCAGGACAAGCTCCTGTGGGCGGGCACGAGCGAGATCCTCGAGCCTTCGGACATCGAGGAGCGCGTCGTCGAGCTCGCTCGAGCGGCCGCGGAGCAGATGAAGAAGGAAGGATTGATCCGCTGAGACGGCCCGCGGGTCGCGCCGGTCGATTCGCATGGACCTTCCGCGCTCCAGCGGCGTTCTCCTGCACCTCTCGTCCTTGCCGGGCGCGACGCTCGGGAAAGAAGCCTTTCGTTTCGTCGACTGGCTCGCGGCCGCGGGCCAAGCGTGGTGGCAAGTCCTTCCCGTCGGCCCGCCGGACGAGTTCCGCTCGCCGTACTCGGCTTCGTCGGCGTTCGCCGCGTGGCCGGGATTTCTCGCCGATCGCAAGGCGCGCGTGGGAGCGGACGAGATCGAGGACTTCGTATCCCGACATCCGTACTGGATCGGAACGTGGGCGAACCTGTCGGGGGAGGGTGCGATCGCCGACCAGGTGCGCTTCGAGCGCGAGTGGCGACAGCTGCGCGCGTACGCCGCCGATCGCGGCGTGCGCATCATCGGCGATCTTCCGATCTACGTCGCGGCGGGTGGCGCCGACCAGCGCGCGTGGCCCGAGCTCTTCTCGCGCGACGAGGTCAGCGGATGTCCGCCTGACGCGTTCACCCCCGACGGGCAGCTCTGGGGCATGCCGCTGTATGACTGGAGCGCGATGCGCGCGAGCGGCTATCGCTGGTGGACGGAGCGATTCCGCCGGACGTTCGAGCTCTTCGACCTCGCGCGGATCGACCACTTCCGCGGCTTCGTCGCGTACTGGGCGATCCCGAAGCGCCACAAGACAGCCAGGCGCGGTCGGTGGCGGCGCGGGCCGGGTATCGAGCTCTTCCGGTCGGTCGCACGGGAGCTCGGTCCTCTGCCCGTGCTCGTCGAGGATCTAGGCGTGAATACGGCCGCAGTCGATCGGCTTCGCGACGCGCTGGAGTTCCCCGGAACGGTCGTGCTCCATTGGGCATTCGGCGGAAAGGCCGACAATCCTCACGCGTTCGAGAACCATCGCGCGAGCCAGGTCGTCTACACGAGCACGCACGACACGGACACGACCACGGGCTGGTTCGCGGCACTCTCGGCCAAAGAGCGCGCGGCGACGGGCCTGGATGCCAAGGAGCCGCACTGGGCTCTGATCCGACGCGCTATGCGTTCACGCGCGAATCTCGTGATCACCGCCGCTCAGGACGTCCTGGGCCTGGGCAGCGCCGCGCGCATGAACACGCCCGGGACGACCGGCGGCAATTGGCGCTGGCGCCTGGCGGCAGGAGAGCTCACGGCCGACCTGGCCAGCCGACTGCGCGACGCCGCGGCTCTTGGCGGTCGATTGCCATCGTGATCGAGTCGGCCGCAGCGAGCTCAGATCGAATTGTCGACGACGATCAGCACGAACTCGTTGCCGCGATGCCCAGCTCCCGTCGAATCGACGAACAGGGTTTCGATGTGGATCCACTTGGACCCGACACCCGGCGGAAGCTGTCCAGCGGGAATGAACTTCGTCATGGTGCCACTCGCTCCGATCGTGCCGATCAAAGTGCCCCGCGGCTTGTACTCAGGCGACCCTGCCACGTGAGCCGGGCCAGTGGTCACGAAGGGCAGCGCTGACGAGATCTCCTCGACGAGGATGTACACGCGATCGCCGGGAGCGCCGTGAAAGAAGAGCGGCGCATTGAAGTTCTCGCGTACGAGAGGGACGGCGTCGAGGTAGCGCGCGACTCCCGCGAGAGGTGTCCACGTGCCGTTGAAGACCTTCGTCGGCGAGCCGGGCGAACCATTCGAGCCGTTCGGTCCGCACTCGGAACCGCCGCCGAAACCCCCGGCGCCGCCCGCGACGCTTCCTCCGCGCGCGCGCACGTCCGGTGTCGCGGTGCTCGGCGGCGAGCTGCCGACGACGATGCCGTGACCACCGGATCCGCCGGGCCCCCCAGGCGAGCAATCCCAGTGCGATTCGAAGTCGCCGTTTCCACCGTTGCCGCCGCGAACGGTCGTGCCGACCAGCAGGGTGATTCCGTCCGGGACTTCGAGTCCCCGCCCACCGCCGCCGCCGGGCCATCCGTCGTCTTCCCACACCGAGCTTCCGTTGCCACCGGTGAGCGAGCCGCCGAAGATCCGCAACATCGGCGACCGCGAGAACAACGCCGTCTGGCCATTGGCCGCTCCGACGAATTGTTCATCGCACCACGGCGAGCCGCCCTGCATGGAGTTTCCGATGAACAGAGGGTCCTCATCGGTGCCTACCCATGCGCACGGTCCCACGGCGGTCGCGCTGCAGCCCGACGAATAGCCCCGCAGCGTGCACCGCTCGACGCGCACGGAGCCACCGTTGCCGAGAAGCCTCAGCGCGTAGCTCGTCGAGCTGGTCCCATATCCCGTGAGGTTTCCGATGACCGCCAATTTGCCGGAAGACACGGCCTGGACGCGCATTTCCCCCCGCACTGTCGTCAAGCTGTGCTGGGCCACGACGGCGACGGACTTTCCGTCGATCGTGAACCCGGCGTAGGAGTAGGTGGTCTGCGCAGGGTGTTTCACCAGCACGGTGTCGTAGTCCTGCGCCGCATCCAGCGCTGCCTGAATCGTCGTGTATGGACCCGTCGGGCTGACGACGAGCACGTCCCCCGCAAACGCGACCGGCGACAGCCACGCGAAGAACGCGGCAACGACACACGCAGACGTAGGTTGCGATTTCATCGACGAAGCCTCCCGGAAGCGATCGATGTCTGCCCTTTGTCCGACGTCATTCTACGCCCACTCCCTCGCACGGCGTGAAAACCCCGCGGGGCGGCGCGGGGGCTCCGAGCAGGGCGTGGTACGCCGGGAAGCTGTCGTTCCGGCGTAGGCGAGGAGCTGGTACGCCCGACAGGATTCGAACCTGTGGCCTGCGGCTCCGGAGGCC
>CAZQHA010000588.1:0-2965 GCA_964592795.1 uncultured Planctomycetaceae bacterium
GCATCAACAAGAAGGGGATCGCGGGCGCGGCGCTCTTCGTCGACGGGCGCGCGATCGGTGCGTCCGACGAAACCGGTAGCATTCTGTTGCGCGCGCCCGAGTGGCCGGCGCGGATCGCCGTCGAGTGCGCGGGCTACGAGGCCGCGGCGTGGGATCCGTGGACCGCCGGGTATCCCGGAGACACGATCTTCCTCGAACCGATGGTCGGGGGGCTCGGCGGGCGCGCCGACGACTGAGCCGCTACTCGGCCTTCACGAGGATCGGCGGCGCACGACATACACCGCAGCTTTCGCGCTTCTCGTGTGTCTCACTCGGATGCGCGGCGCACGTCCAGCGCCAGCCGAGGTCTTCGTGCGGCGCGGAGCCGTCGCCGACGTAGCCCAGATCCTCGAGCGCTTTCTGCGCGGCGCTCAGGTCGCCCGCTCGCGCGTCCGCGGGGAACGGCGCCGTCACCCACGGATTCGTCCTCGCGAGCTCGAGCAGGAGCCGCTGCGCGTGCTCGTGATCGCGCGCGTAGAGGTTCTTCAGCTCGCGCGGATCCTGCGCGATGTGATAGAGCTCGCTCTTGTCCGGATTGGTGGGCCGGTACACGAGCTTCCAGTCGCGGTCCATCGCGCAGTAGAGGAAGTCGTCGAGCGGCCGCTTCTCGAGCATGCTCGCGTTGAAGTCGTAGCCGTTGATCTGGTCGGCGTACGCAATGCGCGGCGGGTCGTCGCGGCCTTCGATCAGCGGGCGCAAGCTCGCGCCGTTCACCGGGCGGGGCGCCGCGATCCCGAGGTAGTCGAGGATCGTCGGGTAGATGTCGGCGCAGCGCACGAGCGCGTCGACTTCGGGCGTGTGCGTCACGCCCGGGATGCGCACGAGGAGCGGCACGCGGATCTGCTCTTGGTAGAGGATGCGGTGCCGATCCCAATCGTGATCGCCGAGCCCTTCGCCGTGGTCCGCGACGACGACGACGATCGTGTTGTCCCACTGGCCCGACTTCTTCAGACCTTCGACGAGCCGTCCGAACTCGTGGTCGACGTAGCGCACCTCGGCGGCGTAGAGCTCGCGGCTCGGCAGCAGCGTCCCGCCGACCTGCGGCAAGTTGCTCGGCAGGAACTGTTGCGGCGGAACGCGCATCAGATCGTGGGGATCCCAGTAGTGGATCCACATCATGAAGGGCGAGTCCGCGCGCGACACGTAGTCGAGCGCCATGTCGGTCGTCTGATCCGAGCGCCGCTGCAGCGAGTCGAGCGCCCAGGTCTTCTGGTTCACGGTCGTTGCGGTCGCAGTGAAGCTCTCGAACACGTCGAAGCCGCGATCGAATCCGAAGTGCGCGGACACCGGATACGCGCTGTGGAACGCCGCGGTGCTGTATCCCTCGTCCTTGAGCACCGTGGACAGCATCGGCACGTCGTCGGGCAATCGGAATCCGCCCAGCGCCGCGAGCACGCGCAGCCCGTGGTCGCGGTTGAAGTACCCCGTGAGGATCGACGCGTGCGACACCGGCGTGACGCCGGCCGTCGCGATCGCGAGATCGAAGCGCGTTCCGGCCTGCGCGAGCGCGTCGAAGTTCGGCGTGGGATCGCCGGGGTATCCGTACGTGCCGAGGTAGTCGGCGCGCGTCGTGTCGAGCGTGATCAGGAGCACGTTCGGCCGGCGATCGGAGCACGACGACGCTCCGCAAGCGATCGCGAGCGCGACCAGGGTTGTGCCGAGGAGACGGGGCATCGAGGGAATGGGTGGGGATCTTAGCGAGGCGCGCCGCCGCGAGCGCGAGCCCGATGGGACGTCGTGCGACGCGAAATGTTGGCGCGCGCGGATTCCTCGGGATGGAGGCTCCCCGCCGCGGTGGCTAGCATGGGCGGGATGACTCTCCGCCGAAGGATCCCCGCGACCGGTCTCGCCTGCGCGCTCGCCGCGCTCCTTGCTGCGTGCAGCCCGCCGACGAGCGAGCCGGCCGCTCCGGGATCGGGGCCCGCCGCCACCGGCGCCGGGGGCGACGTCCACACCGAGTACTACGACGCCGCGCGCACGCAGAAGCAGTCCGAGGGCAAGCTCGTCGCGGGTCTGCGCGAGGGGCCTTGGAAAGCCTGGCACGAGAACGGGCAGCTCGCGTTCGAAGGGGCGTTCCAAGGCGGTGCTCCCGAAGGGCCGGCGACGGGATGGCACACGAACGGGAGCAAGGCTTACGAGAAGACCTGGGTGAACGGCAAGCGCGAGGGACCGAGCACCGAGTGGTACGAGAACGGACAGAAGCGGCTCGTCCAGACGTTCGCGCAGGACTTGGCCACCGGCCCCTCGACCGAGTGGTATCCCGACGGCAAGAAGATGCGCGAAGGGCCGTACGTGAACGGGAAGCAGGAGGGTCCCTGGACGTCGTGGCACTCGAACGGACAGCGCTCTTCCGCGGGTGACTACAAAGAGGGATTGCAGACCGGTCCGTGGACGAGCTGGTTCCCCGACGGAAAGATCGAGCTCGAGGGTCGCTTCGACGCTGGCAAGAACGTCGGACCGTGGCGTCGCTACTACGAGAGCGGCACCTTGCGCGAGGAGCTCGAGTTCGACGCGGGCGCGTTCCACGGCCCCGCGAAGTCGTTCCACGCGGACGGGAAGCCCGCGAGCGAGGGTCGATTCGAGCACGGCAAGCGCGTCGGCGAGTGGAAGTACTGGAATCCCGACGGGACGCTCGACGCCGAGAAGTCCGGCACGTACCAGGACGACGTGAAGGTCGGATCGAACAGCGCGCCGGGAGGCGGCTAGACCATGAAGCTCGAAACACAGCGCGCGAGCGCGCCGCGCACGGATACCGCCGTTTGGTCCGCGATCGACGCGGAGCGCGAACGACAGGAGAAGCAGCTCGAGCTGATCGCGTCCGAGAACCACGCCTCCGCCGAGGTCATCGCGGCGATGGGCACGGTGCTGACGAACAAGTACGCCGAGGGCTACCCCGGCCGGCGGTACTACGGCGGCTGTGAGCACG
>CAZQHA010000589.1:0-2953 GCA_964592795.1 uncultured Planctomycetaceae bacterium
GCGCTTCAGGAGGCGCGCGATCGTGCTCTTCGAGGAGCCCACGGGGCCGTGGAGCAGGATCACGCGGCGCTCGGGTCCGAGCCCGCGCGCGCCGGCGCGGATCGTCTGCACGAGCTGCGCGAGCGGCTCGTCGAGCCCGTACACCGCGTCCTCGCCGTCGTTGAAGAGGTCGTCGAAGATCCTCCAGCGCCGCGCGGCGCCGGCCTTCTTCGGCTTGACGAAGCCGTGGCTCTCGATCATGTCGAGCAGCCGCTGCCACGCGTTGCGCGCGACGGCCGGGCGCTCGTCGACGATTTGAAGGTACTCCGCGAAGCTGCCTTCCCAGTTCAGCGACGCGAAGCGCTCGGGGCGGAAGCTCTCCTGGACGAGACGGAGAATGGGCGAGGGTTGATCGTGCATGGGACGCAAAGCCTTGGTGGCCGGGCCGAGAAGCAGGGAGATCCGTCTCCCCTGTCGTCTCGAGCGCCACGTGAACCTGAGCCGCGGCGCTCGTCCAACCCGCTCCTCCACGCCCGCGATGCCCGTAGTCCACGAATCCGCGGTTCCCTAGGGGGCGAGCCCTCCCCCACGGCCTCGGGATATGCTCAGCGCGATGTCCCCCGCTCCCAGCACCTGGTTCAACCGATTGGCGCTGCCGCTCGCCCCGCTTCTCTTGTGCCTCTCGTGCGACCGCTCGAGCGCGAGCAGCACGCCGCCCGCGTTCGACGCCGCGCGCGCCTGGCAACTGCTCGAGAGGATCGTCGCGATCGAGCCGCGCACGTCCGGCTCGAGCGGCATCGAGAAAACGCGCGAGCTGATCAGCGCGGAGCTGTCCGCGGCAGGCCTGAAGCCGGTGCGCGAAGCGTTCACCGCGGCCACACCCGCGGGCGACATCGCGATGGCGAACGTGTACGCCGACCTTCCGGGCGACGGCACGAGCGACGAGACCTTGCTCTTCGTCACGCACTTCGACACGAAGCGCGGCGTCGACCCGTTCCAGGGCGCGAACGATTCGGGGTCCGGCACGGCGGTGCTCCTCGAGCTCGCGCGCGTGCTCGCGCAGGGTCCGGCGCGCCCGCTCACGATTCGATTCCTCTTCGTCGACGGCGAGGAGTCGATCCGCTGGGAGTGGGAAGGACTCGACAACACGTACGGCTCGCGACACCACGCCGCGCAGCTGAAGCAGAGCGGCGCGGCGTCCAAGGTGCGCGCGTGCATCCTGATCGACATGGTCGGCGACAAGGACCTGAAGCTGATGCGCGACACGTACTCCGACCGGCGGCTCGTCGACATCTTCTTCGGGACCGCGCGCAAGATGGGCCTCGCCCAGTACGTCGACGGCCGGCAGGAAGCGATCAAGGACGACCACCTCTCGTTCATGAACGTCGGGATCCCGAGCATCGACCTGATCGACCTCGACTTCGGACCGCACAACTCGTTCTGGCACACGCCGAACGACAAGCTCGAGAACTGCTCGAAGACGAGCCTCGACGTCGTCGGTCGCATCGTCCTCGCGGCGCTGCCGGAAGTCGAAACGCGCTTCGTCCGCCGCTAGAGCGGCTAGAGCAGCGGCACGAGCACGCGGGTCTCGCCCGCGCGCGGCGACTCGAACGAGAGCTCGAGCGAGCTGTTCTCCTGCGCCTCGACGACCAGGCGCACCGTGATCCCGTCGCCGCCGGCGAGATGCCCGAGCCGGCAGGCGTCGCCCGCGGGAGCGAGGCTCTCGAACGTGCCGCCGCTCTTCTGCTGCGCGATGCCGACGACTTTCGCTCCGCTCGTCCGGAGCCGCACGTCGAGGCCGCTGCGGCGCGCGAGCGGGGAATCGAACCCGGTCGAGAGGCGCCCGGTGTTGTGGATCGAGGCGTCGACGAGCCACAGGTTCGCGCGCAGGCGCTCGACGCTCGGCGGATCGCAGACGAGGCGCGGGAGATCGGCCGCGAGGATCTCCACGGCGCGCTGCGCCGCCGCGATCTCGAGGACGGGCTCGTCCTCGCCGCTCGTCCGCCACGGCGTGCAGGTGTACACGCGCTGTCCGAGGCGGCCTTCGCAGAACGCCTCGAGCGTTCCCGAGCTCGCCGGCGTCGCGACGTAGGGCTGAGGCTCGGCCGGCGCCGAGCCGGCGGAAGCCCCGCGCAGCGAATTCGCGTACACGAGCACGGCCGAAAGGTTCGCGCGCGCGCGCAAGAGCGCGACGACCGCGCGGCTCTCGGGCTCGGACAGCGGGTAGGGAGCGAATCGATCGCCCTGCGGGCGCCAATCGATCGGGAAATCGACCGCCAGTCGAGGCGGCTCTCCGCGCGCCGCCGCGACGGGCCGTTGCTCGCCGAACGCACGATCCGGATCGAGCGCCGGCACGAAGTACAGCGTGCGCTCCGCGAAGAGCTCGGCGATCCGCGGTTCGGTGTCGGCGCGCATCGCGAGCTGGCGCGCCGTCTCGATCAAGGCGCGCGCCGCGCGAGCGCCGCCGTCCGGCGCGAAGAGATCCGCCGTCACGAGCAGGGCCGGCTTCTGCGCCGCGTCGCGACCGCGCGCGTCGCTGACGACGAGGAGCGAGAGCTCGCGTCCTTGCCGACTCTCGCCGAGCCGTTCGACGCGCACGTAGCCGGGGAAGTCGCGCGACAAGCGCTCGACCTCCTCCTTGTAACGCGTGTAGCCGAAGACCGCGTCGACCGGCGCCGCGGGCTCGGTGGCGCCGGCGGGCGCGGGCGGAACGGCGTCCTGCGCGATCGCGAGCAGGAACGTCGCGACGAGCGCGTTCACGGCTTCACCTCGCGTGCGACCGGCACGGCCCACGGCGCGCTGCCGCGCACGGTGAGCACGCTGCCGGGAGCGGCGAGCACGAGCCACGTGACACGCTCGCTCGACGCGCCGGGGGCGATCGGCGCGAGCGACACGAGCGGCGATCCGGCGATCAATCGCGCGCCTTCGGGCAGCACGAGCTCGAGCGTCGCGCCGCGTCCACCGCTCGGGCCGT
>CAZQHA010000590.1:0-2943 GCA_964592795.1 uncultured Planctomycetaceae bacterium
GGACAACACGATCGTGATGTACTCGACCGACAACGGCGCCGAGACCTTCACCTGGCCCGACGGCGGCCAGTCGCCGTTCCGAGGCGAGAAGAACACGAACTGGGAAGGCGGCTACCGCGTGCCGTGTGCGATCCGCTGGCCGGGCGTCATCAAGCCGGGCACGGTGCTCAACGACATCTTCGCGCACGAGGACATGCTGCCGACGCTGCTCGCCGCCGCGGGTGACGCCGACGTCAAGTCGAAGCTGATGAAGGGCATGCAGGTCGGGAGCAAGACCTTCAAGGTGCACCTCGACGGCTACGACATCCGCGACGCGCTCGCCGGCAAGTCACCGAGCCCGCGCAAGGAGTTCTTCTACTTCAACGACGAAGGCTCGCTCGTCGGGCTGCGCTACGACCACTGGAAGATCGTGTTCGCCGAGCAACGCGAGCATGGAATGAACGTGTGGGAAGAGCCGTTCGTGCCGCTGCGGCTGCCGAAGCTCTTCAACCTGCGCTCGGACCCGTTCGAGACCGCAGACCACGAAGGGATGGACTACGAGCGCTGGCGCGTCGAGCACGTGTTCTTGCTGGTCCCCGCGCAGCAATACGTCGCGAAGTTCCTGTCGACGTTCAAGGAGTTCCCGCCCAGCCAGAAGCCCGGCAGCTTCTCGATCGACCACGTGCTCGCGACGCTCCAGCAGGGGACGTCGCGCTAGTCGCGGCGTGTGCAACGTTCCGAACGCGCTCGGTGCGCTCGCGATCGCGACGTTTCTCTCCGCGCCGCTTCGGGCGGCGGCCGAGGATCCGCTGCCGTCGTGGAACGACGGCGCGGCCAAGACGTCGATCACCGAGTTCGTCGCGAAGGTGACGAAGTCGGGCTCGCCCCAATTCGTCGCGCCGCCCGAGCGCATCGCCGTCTTCGACAACGACGGAACCCTGTGGAGCGAGCAGCCGCTCTACGTGCAGTTCGTCTTCGCGCTCGACCGCCTCGAGGCGCTCGCTCCGCGGCATCCCGAGTGGAAGGACAAGGAGCCGTTCAAGTCGCTGCTCGCGGGCGACAGGAAGGGCTTCGAGGCCAGCGGCGAGAAGGGCGTCGTCGAGCTCTTGATGGCGACCCACACGGGAATGACGACCGAGGAGTTCACGAACGTCGTCACCGAGTGGATCACCACCGCAAAGCATCCGAAGACCGGCCGGCTCTACACGGAGATGGTCTACCAGCCGATGCTCGAGCTGCTCGCGTACCTGCGCGCGAACGGGTTCAAGACCTTCATCGTGTCCGGCGGCGGAGTCGAGTTCATGCGGCCGTGGGCCGAGCGCGTGTACGGCATCCCGCCCGAGCAAGTGATCGGCAGCCGCGGCAAGTACGAGTTCGAGATGCAGGACGGAAGGCCGGTGATGCGGAAGCTCTCCGAAGTCGATCTCGTCGACGACGGTCCGGGCAAGCCCGTGGGCATCCAACAGATCATCGGCCGCCGCCCGATCGCGGCATTCGGCAACTCCGACGGCGACTTGCAGATGCTGCAGTGGACGACGAGCGGCCCGGGCGCGCGCTTCGGTCTGATCGTTCACCACACCGACGGCGAGCGCGAGGTCGCGTACGACCGGCAGTCGCGCGTCGGCAAGCTCGACAAGGCGCTCGACGAAGCCAGGTCCAAGGGTTGGACCCTCGCCAGCATGAAGGACGACTGGAAGACGATCTTCGCGAAATAGCCGGTCCGCCGGCGAGTCGGCGCGCCTATGCCGGCCGCGCCCTTTCCCTTATATTGCTTGCCCCTTTCGCTGGCCGACCCACGGCACAAGGAGCACCCGTGAACGACGTCGTCATCCTCAGCGCCTGCCGCACCCCGATCGCCAAGTTCCAAGGCGGCCTCGCGAGCTTCCGCGCGCCCGAGCTCGGCGCGTTCGCGATCACCGAGGCCCTGCGCCGCGCGCGCGTCCAAGCGTCGCAGGTCGACGAGGTGATCTTCGGCAACGTGCTCACCGCGGGCCTGGGCCAGAACCCGGCGCGCCAAGCCGCGATCGGCGCCGGAATCCCGAACACCGTCCCGTCGTTCACGGTGAACAAGGTGTGCGGCTCGGGCCTGAAGTCCGTGATGCTCGCCGCTCAGGCGATCAAGGCGGGCGACGCCGAGCTCATCGTCGCCGGCGGTCAGGAGAGCATGACCAACGCGCCGTACCTCCTGCCCGAAGCGCGCGGCGGCGTGCGGCTCGGCCACGGCAAGCTCATCGACTCGATGATCTGGGACGGCCTGTGGGACATCTACAACGACTTCCACATGGGCGTGACCGCCGAGCTCGTCGCGAAGAAGTACGAGATCACGCGCGCGCAGCAGGACGAGTTCGCGGCGAATTCGCACAAGAAGGCCGGCGAAGCGATCGCCGCCGGCCGGTTCGAAGCCGAGAAGTTCACCGTCAACGTGCCGCAGCGGAAGGGCGACCCGATCGCGTTCACGACCGACGAGAACGTGCGCGGCGACACGACCGCGGCGAGCATCGCGAAGCTCAAGGCCGCGTTCCAGGAAGGCGGCACCGTCACGGCCGCGAACGCGTCGTCGATCAACGACGGCGCGGCGGCGCTCGTCATCGCGAGCGTGGAGAAGGCGAAGTCGCTGGGCCTGAAGCCTCTCGCGCGCATCACCGGCTACGCCGCCGGCGGCTGCGCGCCCGAGTGGGTGATGATGGCGCCCGAGGTCTCGATCAAGTCGTGCGCGGCGAAGCTCAAGAAGAAGCCGTCCGACTTCGATCTGCACGAGATCAACGAGGCGTTCTCCGTCGCCGCGATCGCGCTGATGCGCGTGCTCGACCTCGATCCGAAGAAAGTGAACGTCAACGGCGGCGCGGTCGCGCTCGGTCACCCGATCGGCGCGTCGGGCGCGCGCGTATTGGTGACGCTGCTCCACGCGATGGAGCAACGCAAGGCGAAGACCGGCATGGCGTCCCTGTGCCTGGGCGGCGGCAA
>CAZQHA010000591.1:0-2941 GCA_964592795.1 uncultured Planctomycetaceae bacterium
CCTTGCTGCCACGTCTCCTGCACCCAGTCGCGCAGGACCTGCTGCAGGAGATCGCGCCCGGCGCGCGCGAGGTCGTTCTTCCGCGCGATGCGGCTCGGCGTCTCGGTCTCCTGCGCCAGGCGGTCGATCGGCGCCGCGTCCGCGGCGTCCTCGTTCTCGGACTGCATCGTCAGGAGCTTCTGGCGGCGCATGTGATCGATCGTGCGGTTCTTGCAGATGCCGAAGAGGTACTGCTCGAACGTGTACAGCGGGTCGAACGACGCGATCCCGCGCACGGCGCCGAGGAACGTCTCCTGCACGATGTCCTCGCGCGCCTGGCTGTCGGGGACGCGCCGCGCGACGTACGCCATCAGTCGGCCGCAGTAGGTGCGCTCGACGCGCAGCCATTCCTCGTCGTCGAACGCGGTCAGCCGGCGGATGTCGGGCGCCCAGTCGCTCACGCGGCCTGCACCCAGTTGGACACGAACCACGCGAACAGTCCGCCGAGCGCGGCCGCGATCAGCACGAAGCCCGCGAGGTTCAGCGCGCGCTTCACGAGGCCCAGGCCGGCGGCGAACAGGCTCGTGTGGGTCTTGGCGACGCTCGGACGCAGCGCCGCGCGGACGCGCGACGCGATCCCGCGCACGAGCGCGACCAGCACTTCGAGCCCGAGCAGTCCCGTCGCGCCCAGCGTCCCGAGCCACCCGCCCTGCACCTTGGGCGGCACGGGGATCGTGTTCTCGCCGCTTCCGTGCAGCGCGTGCGGCAGTGCGAGCGCGAGCGGGGCGGGCGGTCCGTCGGACAGGCCGTGCATCATGATCGAATCGGGGTCGACGACGTCGACGGCCACCTCGGCGGCCGCGCGCCTCGGGGGCGGCGGCGGTGTCGGCGGCAGGCTCGCGGGCGCGGCGGCCGGCCACACGGAGTCGCCGCGCGTCGGCCGCGGGCTCTGGCTCGCCGTCTTGAGTCCGTCCCACACGCCGCGCGCGACCTCGACCGCGCCGCGCGCGAGCTCGGCGGCGGTCTGCCGCGCCTCGCTGTGCGAGCTCGCGCGATCGAGCCGCGGCGTCGGCGCCTCGATGACGCGCGGCGGCGCGGGCTTGGGGTCGAACCGCACCGACTCGCCCGGTCGCGCGGTCTGCCCGAGCGCTTCGAGCAGCTCGGACACGCTCGCGAAACGATCCTTCGGATCGAGGCGCAAGCACCGCTCGACGATCGGGCGCAGCGCCGTCGGGAACTCCGCCGGGAATCGCGGCGGCTCGTCGGACTCGCGCACGGCGAGGGTGCCGGGCACCGCGGCGCTCTCGAACGGCAGCGCTCCGGTGACGCTCTCGTACAGGATCACTCCGAGCGAGTAGATGTCCGCGCGATGGTCCGCGCGATTCTTGATCATCTCGGGCGCCATGTACTGCGGCGTCCCGCGGCCGAAGCTGAGCGTCAGCCGGCCGTCGGTCATCATCTTCGAGAGCCCGTAGTCGCCGACGCGCGCGATCTCGCCCTTCAAGAAGATGTTGCTCGGCTTCAAGTCGAAGTGGACCAGGCGGCGGTCGTGGAGCGCCAGCACTCCGCGACAGGCCTGCACGAAGTAGAGCAGCGCGGTCTCGGGCGGCAGACGCTTGCTGCGCAGCGCGCGCGCGAGCGTCTCCTCGCCCGCGTAGCCCATGATCAGGTACGGCACGTCCGCCGCGGTGCCCAGGTCCTCGATCGTGACGAGGTTGGGATGGTCGATCGCCGCGAAGTGGCGCACCTGCTCGAGCTCGCGCTCGACGGCTTCACGCTGCGCGTCGTCGTCGATCTTCAGGAACTTGATCGCGTACGCCTTGCCGATCGAGTGCTTGCGCGCCTTGTAGACCTCGCCGAACGCGCCGCCGCCGAGTCGATTCTGGATCTCGTAGCCGGGGATGAAATCCGGCTGG
This sequence comes from uncultured Planctomycetaceae bacterium, assembly GCA_964592795.1. Lineage (GTDB taxonomy): Bacteria > Planctomycetota > UBA1135 > UBA1135 > JANLUN01. The sequence continues at coordinate 1,896 of CAZQHA010000591.1, forward strand.
CGGAACCGACTGTAGAAGGCTTCCCAATCCATGGTCAAAGACGCGCGCGAACGAGGGTTTTGTCCGGCCGGTTCATCCTACGCGCGGGGCGCGGACTTCTCCAAGTTCGCGGTGCGTCACGCGCGCTCCTGCGAGTGCGAGAGAGGCCTCAGAGAAATCCAGAGCGGCGCGCGGCCCTGCGCGCGCGCGCGACACGAGAGGTGCTGGGGCTCCGCCGGCGGACACGCGACGGAGAGCGTCGTGCTCGAGTCGGCCCCCGCGCGCTCGACGCCGCCCGCGCAATGCACCCACAGCTCGCCACCGGAGAGCTTGAGCGAGATCTCGTGTTCGATGTCCGCCAGCGGAATGTGTCGGTCGCGTTTCGAGCCGATGCGCACGATCCCGGATTCTCCGGGGGCGAAGAGCAGGATCCTCAGCGCGCCCTCGCACTCCGCGCCGCGCGAGAGCTCGAGCACCGCCGACTGGCTCGTCGCCTGCGGCTCGCGGAAGCGGAACGCGAGGTTGCGCGCGAGCACGACCTCGTCGCCGTCGAAGAGCCCGACCGACGCCGCGTCGATCGGGCGGCCGTTGACGCGCACCTCGCGCGCCTCCACGCGCTCGATCTGCCAGCTCGGTCCGGAGTGGAACGAATCGCGCCGCACGAGCCGCGCGTGCTCGGCCTCGACGTCGGCCAGGAAGCGCAGATCGGCGGCGCTCGATCGCAGGTGGCCGATCACGACGCGATCGCTCGCGACGGCGAGCAGCTCGCCGCCGTCGTCGATCTCGACGTGGAAGCGCAGCGTCGCGGGCGTGCGGGGCGTCTCGCTCATCGTCTCCTGGTGCGCGGCCACTCCGTTCGCGCGCGCCGCGCCATTCTGGGACGCGCGGCCGTCCGATTCGCCGGCGCGCTTCTGCGCGCGCATCTCTTCGAGGAGCCGCACGAGCGGGCGCGCGCTCGGCTCTCCGTGCGAACGGTCCGCGAGCGCGAGCCGTCTCCCCCACGCGATCCCGCGCCGCGGGTCCTCGCTCGAAACGAGAGCGAGCGCGGCTCGCGCGCCGGCCTCGTC
>CAZQHA010000592.1:0-2937 GCA_964592795.1 uncultured Planctomycetaceae bacterium
GCTTCGTCGATCAACACCGAGTCGACTTCGTCGATGATCGCGAAGGTCAGGTGGCGCTGCACCTGCTCTTCGGCGCGCTGCTTCATGTTGTCGCGCAGGTAGTCGAAGCCGAACTCGTTGTTCGTGCCGTAGACGATGTCGCACGCGTACACCGGCTGCCGCTCCCACGCGTTCATGTCCGATTGGATCGCGCCGACCGCGAGGCCCAGGTAGTCGTAGATCGGTCCCATCCACGCCGCGTCGCGTCGCGCGAGGTAGTCGTTGACGGTGACGAGGTACACCGAGCGGCCCGACAGCGCGTTGAGATAGAGCGGCAGCGTCGCGACGAGCGTCTTGCCCTCGCCGGTCATCATCTCGGCGATCGCGCCCTGGTGCAGGATGATCCCGCCGACGAGCTGGACGTCGAAGTGGCGCATGCCGAGCGTGCGCACCGACGCTTCACGCACGAGCGCGAACGCGCGCGGGAGGATGTCGTCGAGGGTCTTCTCGCCCTTCGCGACGGCCTCCTTGAACGCGGCGGTCTGCTGCTGGAACTGCTCGGCCGTGAGCCCCTTGGCCCAGGTCTCGAGCGAGTTGATCTCGGCCACCAGCGGCTCGAGCTTCCGGACCACGCGCTCGTTGCGCGATCCGAACATGTTCTTGAGGCCGCGCCCGATCCTCTCGCCGGTCTGCGAGAGCTTGTCTGAGAATTCGTCCCAATCCATGCTGCGTGATCTCGTGCCCGCGCCACCGATCGGCGCGTGTTCGCCGCGGAGCGGGGCGTATTTAATATGGTGAGCGGGCGCCCGTGGGAAGCGCGCGGCAATCCTAACCCACGCCGCGGGCGTTCCCCGCCTCGGAAACGGGCGTCAGGACGCGCGCGCTCCGGAGTCCTTGTGCTCCAGCAGCTGCCGGAGCATCGCGAACAAGACTTCGCGCGGGTACGGCTTGCGCAAGAGCCCGCTCGCGCGCGGCACGCGCTCGAGGTCGATCGACGACGCGGTCGCGACCAGCACCGGGACGTCGGACAGTCGCGGGTTCGTCCGCAGGCTGGCGAGGACTTCCTGACCGTCGCATTCCGGCATCGCGTAGTCGAGCAGGATCAGATCCGGCAGCGGATCCTGCTCGAGCCGGGTCAGCACCTGCCGTCCGTCGTAGAAGAGCTCGACCTGGTAGCCGCGCGCCTCGAGCAGCGCCTTGAGCCCGCGCGCGACCTCGGTCTCGTCGTCCACGACGAGGAGCCGCGCGGGCTTCTTGCTCTCGCGCTCGACTTGCGCCAAGCCCTCGGCGAGCACGCGCAGGTCGTTGTGCGTCGGCAGACCGACCTCCGCCCACGCGGCCTCGATGCGTTTCTTCAATTCGAGGTTGTAGCGCTTGAGCTCCTGCCACGCGTCGTAGTCGGGGTTGTCCGGGCGCACGTCGAGGTCGTCGTGCGTGTCGACCGAGAAGAAGTACTCCTCGTCGACGAGGTACTCCTGCACGACGAACTTCATGAACGGATAGCGCGCGTTGCCCAGGCGCAGCGTGTAGCGCTCGAGGAGCACGTTGTCGGTCTGCCGCGGGCGCTCGCACATCGCGAAGAGGTCGCGGAGCGTCGCCGCCGATTCGAGGTCCCGCACGGTGATGCGCGGGCGCGGGAACCCTTCCCCGGGCCAGGCGAGCTCGAGGTAGATCGCCACGGCGCGGCGCACGTGGGCCGGCGTCATCAACTCCAGGCGCATGCCGAGCTCCACGACCCTCGCGCAACCGCCGGCGGGAACGCGTCCCCCGGCGCCGCGCTCACGAGGGCGCGCCTCCCGCCGCGATCACGGCGCTGGCGTCGGCCGCACGCGCGCGCGGCTCGAACACGTGCAGCGTGCCGATCAACTCCTCGGCGGCCGGGATGCGCGCTTCGTCGAGCAGTCGATCGACCTCCGCCGGCAGTCGGCCGATGAGGCCGGGATCGCCGAACGACGCGGTTCCGATCTGCACCGCGCGACAGCCGGCGACGAGGAACGCGAGCACGTCGTCGGCGGTCGTGATACCTCCGCAGCCGATCACGGGGATCTTCACGTTGCGCGCGCACTCCCACGCGCAGCGCAGCGCGATCGGCTTGATGCCGACGCCCGAGTAGCCGCCCTGCACCGTGTACAGGCCGGGCTTGCGCGTGCGCCAGTCGACGTGCATGCCGAGCACCGTGTTCACCGCGGTGATCGCGTCGGCGCCGGCGGATTCGACGGCGATCGCCATCTCGGAGATCCGCGAGACGTTCGGCGAGAGCTTCGCGAAGATCGGCTTCGTCGTCGCGCGGCGCACACGCTCGATCACGGTCGCGGCCATGCGCGCGTCGGTGGAGAACGGGAGCTTGCCGCCTTGGACGTTGGGACAGGAGAGGTTCACCTCGAGCGCGTCCACCGCGCTCTCGGCCGAGAGCGCCTCGGCCAACTCCGCGAACTCGTCGACGCGCTCGGCGCCGATGTTCGTGACCACGATCGTGTCGGCGCGCGCCATGAGGGGCAGCACGTCGCGGACATAAGCCGCCAGTCCGCGGTTCTCGAGGCCGATCGAGTTCAGGAAGCCCGCCTCGGTCTCGCAGATCCGCGGCAGCGGATTCCCCGGCCGCGGCCGCAGCGTCACGGTCTTGCTGACGAGCCCACCCAGGAGCTGGGGTGGGACGATGTGCTGCATCTCGAGCCCGTGCCCGAACGTTCCCGACGCGGACAGGATCGGATTGCGCAGCGAGAGCTGCGCCAGCGAGACCGAGAGGTCGGCCATGCCCGCAATGTAAAGGGCGCGGCGAGGGCGGGCAACCGCCGGGGAATCAGGCGCTGCGCGCGCTCGCGTGCTCGCTCGTGCGCTTGTCGAAGCTCGAGTAGAGGAGCAGCACCGCGCCGACGGTGATGCACGAGTCGGCGACGTTGAAGGTCGGGAAGTGCCAATCCCAGACGCCGAAGTACACGTCGATGAAGTCGCGCACGG
>CAZQHA010000593.1:0-2916 GCA_964592795.1 uncultured Planctomycetaceae bacterium
GGTTTAACCGCCGATAGAGTTCCTCACGCGTTGCGGTTTTGACGGAAGGGATGGCGTTGCCCTTGAGCAAGAGACCGAAGGCCGCCGAGTTGCCGCCGATCGTGGTCGTGAACGTGAGCGTGTCGGGCGCGAGGGTGCCGCTGACGAGGAGCTTCGCGCCGTCGCCGCTGAACGAGTTGGCGCAACCGTGGCCGACGGCCGCGGGCGGGTTGGGAACGGTGTCGGGCGGCGTGCACGGGCACGCGGTCGAGAGCGATCCGTCGCCGGAGCAGAACGCGACGGCCGGACCGACCGGTCCAGTCGACGACGGCACGAGCACTTCCGTCTGCAGGAACCCGCTCGTCTTGAAGAGCCCGATCGTCAGCGTGCCCGTGTCGGGCGGCATGTCGGAATCGAACCGGAAGTTGTACATCGTGCCCCAGCGGAGCGCGTTCGCGCTCGGATTCGTCGCGAACGACTCGGTGGCCCACGAGATCGAGGTCGCCTCCTTCGTCGCGACCCAGTCGTCTCCGCTGAAGTTCACGTCCCCCGGGCCGTCGCCGTCGTGGTAGGCGACGTCGCGGAACCCGATCTTCGTGAGGATCGCGGCGGGGTTCAGCGCGAGCGCGAACGAGCCCACCGATTTGTCCGAGTTCATGTTGTAGAGCGCGTACTCGTAGTGCCACTCGCTCGCGGCGATCTGCGTCACACGGTACGCGAGGATCAGGAGCCCTTCGCCCGGGATGCGGAGCTCGACCTCGGTCACGCCGGGGTCGATCGCCTTCCAGGCGCGGATCGCGGACTGCTCGCGCACGACCGAGCCGGTGACCCCGAAGCTCCAAGCGGTGCCCGATCCGCTGACGGTGAGCTCACGGTGCGACGCGTTGTTGTCGCCGTTGCCGAACGACGCGTCGTCCGGAGCGATGTACTGCGTCTCGTGGAAGTAGCGCGTCGTGCCACCGGTCGCCACGAGGTCGGCGATCGGAACCTGCATGCGGCGAGCGACGGTCCCGCTGAACGGCGGGTTCGCCGGCGGAAATGGAAACGCTCCCGTGTGGGCGTTCACCTGCCAGCGCGGTCCCAGGCCCGACTGCGCGCCGGCGATCCCGGCCGACGAGGTGTCGCTGCAGCCGATCCCCAGGTGCGACCCGTCGGTCGCGGTGCACGTGCAGCAAAGCGACTGGCTGAGCGCGAAGAAACCGTGCTGGAGCCAGCTCATGCCGAGCTGCTCGAACCGTCCCGCCGAGTCGACCACCGAGTAGCGGTACAGATTGCCCGCGGTCAGCGGGTGCTGGTTGGTGCTCGCGAAGAAGTTCACCCACGTGTCGCCGACGTTGCAGTGCTGCGTGCCCATCGAGTAGCTCTCGAGGTCGCCGGCGGCCGCGTAGTTCGCGGTCCCGGTGATGCCCGCCGCGATGATGTCGGGTCCAGGACTGCCGCAGGGCGTCTGCGCGGAAGCGAGCGCGGCGACTGCGGAGGCGACGAAGGACGAACAGATCACGCGCAAGACGATGGGATGTCTCATGGCGGTGGTCGAGCGAGCGGTTTGGGGACCTTCGATCCGGTCGAGCCGGCCCAGTCTAGCAGAGCTTTCCACGACATGCGCCGAGGTCGCCCAATGGGCCGGCATTTGCTGGCCGCACCGATTCGCGCGACGGGATTCGTCGCGAAGAGAGAGCCAGACACGCGGAGGCCAACGTGGTGCAAGACTTCAAGGGCAAGGGACGTGGGAGCGAGACGAAGGGCAACGGCAAGCGGGGAGACGAATCGAGGGAAACTCGTAGCGCATCCGCGCGAGGAACGAGTCGCGACGCGCTGATGCCGCGCGGCGGCACCGGCGCGGGCATGACGCGGGCGCGCAGCCCGTTCGAGCTGATGAGCCACTTGTCGCAGCAGATGGACCGGCTCTTCGAAGACTTCTGGGGCTCGCCGTTCTCGAGCTCGACGCCGGCGCGCTGGCAGGATTGGGAGCGCTCCGACGCGCTCGCGTCGTGGATGCCCGCGGTCGAAGTGCACCAGCACGACGACGAGATCGTCGTGCGCGCCGATCTTCCGGGCATGAAGAAGGACGACGTCAAGGTCGAGATCGAGGATCGGATGCTCACGATCCAGGGCGAGCGCACGCAGGGCTGCGAGGAGGAGCGCGACGGACATTTCCGCAGCGAGTGCCGCTACGGGAGCTTCTATCGCGCGATCACGCTACCCACAGATGTCGATCCCGACGACGTGAAGGCGGAGTTCGACGACGGCGTGCTCGAAGTGCGCATCCCGACGCCGCGCCGGGACGAGTCTCGCAAGTCGATCGAAGTGCAAGGTCGGAACCGTTAGTCGCCCAGAAGGATCCCTCGACATGAAGATCGAACAGCTCATGACGCGCAGCGTCCAAACGGTCGGACTCGACCACAGCCTCGACACCGCCGCGGAGATCATGTGGCGGAACGATTGCGGCTCCCTCCCGGTCGTCAACGAGAACGACGAGGTCGTGGCGATGCTCACGGACCGCGACATCTGCATGCACGCCTGGTCGCAAGGCCGGCCGCTGCGCGAGCTCAGCGTGCGCGGCGCGATGTCGTCGAGCCTCGTCGTCTGCCGGCCGGCGGACTCGGTGTCCGCCGCGGAGAGCCTGATGCAGGCGCATCAGATCCGCCGCCTGCCGGTCGTGGACAGGGACGGACGCGCCGTGGGCGTCTTCGCGCTCGCGGACCTCACCCGCGAAGCGCTCATGGAGCAGAGCCGGTCGCAGCGGGAGCTCACGGACGACGACGTCGTGCGCACGCTGGCCGCGGTGACCCAGCCGCGAACGGATTCGCGCGCGCGCGCGATCGAGGTGACGCAGGCGCCGCGCTCCGACGGCGCGCGGCGTCCGGAGCGTTCGGCTCGACCGTCCGACTCCGCGCGCCCCAGCGCCGGAGCGTGAGCCGGCGCGTATTCCCGGGT
>CAZQHA010000594.1:0-2915 GCA_964592795.1 uncultured Planctomycetaceae bacterium
GACGCGCCGCGGCGACGCGGTGCAGAGCTCGCTCGAGTCGATCTCGGCGCTGATCGCCGGATCGTTCGCCGCGACGCGCGAGATGGCGCGCCTGCTCGGCGAGGACGAGTTCACGACGCTGTTCCACCAAGGTCACCGCGACAGCATCCAGGTGTCGCTCGTGGGGGATCGCGCGCTGCTCGCGATGGTGTTCGACGAGCGCACGAACCTCGGCCTCGTCCGCTACTACGCGGTCGAGGCGACACGGCGCGTCGAGCAGGTCCTGAGCGACATCAGCTCCCGCAAGAGCGGCGGAGGCGACGGCGAGCAGCTCGCCGACAATTTCTCCTCCAGCGCCACCGCGGCGTTGGACCAGCTGTTCTGAGCCGAAAAACGACGCCGCGCCACGACCTGGAAGCGGGGGGTTGCCGGAGGGCGAGGGGGGAAGTAGCCTCTTCGCCCTCGATTCATTCGGGGGCATCCCCAAAGCGGAGTTCGTTCGATGGCGCGCGTATGTGAGTTCTGCAAGAAGAGGACGGAGACCGGCGGCATGGTTGCCCAACGCGGTCTCGCCAAGCGCAAGGGCGGCGTCGGTCTGAAGACGACCGGCCGATCGCTGCGCAAGTACAAGCCGAACTTGCAGAAGGTGCGCGCGATCGTCGACGGACGCGCGACGCGCGTCCGGCTGTGCACCCGCTGCTTGAAGCGCGGGCGCGTCCAAAAAGCGGCGCGCGGTCCGCTCGCGAACGCGTCCTGATCCGCGACTCGCCGGCGCGCGACGCGTCGGCGGCGGGCGTACTGGCCCACTTTTGCAAAAAAAAGTCGCCGCGGTCGCGAACCCGGGAGCCGCTCGGCGACGCACCGCGCGCGCGCGCGCGATTCACACGCTCGGAATCGTCGGCGCGCGACGTCGCGCAATGCGACGGACAGGGCCGCGCGCCGCACTCGTCGATCGCCACTTAAGTTCGCGAACAATACGAGCTTATGTGAGCGCTGCGCGCTTCTCGCGCGAGTGGATTCGCGCGTGTCGTCGCGCTCGAGTTCACGCGCGCGACGCGACGTGAAACCGATCGCCGGCGCGCGTCCGAACGCGCGCGCGAGCACGCCGTGAAAGCGCGCGAACGACGCCTTCGTTCAAAAAGTTTCAAAAATGCGTGGCAAGACTGCGGCGCAACTTGCCGATGGATGCCGGTGATGTCGTGGACACGCGCCGCTTCGGCGCCTTATCACGGACAAGGAGACAATTCTCATGGCGATGAAGAAAGCGACTAGGAAGAAAGCCGGTCGTAAGGGCGGCCGCCGCAAGGCCGCTCGCAAGGGTGGTCGTAAGGGTGGACGCAAGAAGGCCGCGAAGAAGGGCGGTCGTCGCAAGGGTCGCCGTCGGCGCAAGGCCAAGGCGTAGTCCCACCCAGGAGGCTCGCATTGAACAAGAGCCAACTTGTCGCCTACGTCGCGGAAGAGCTGCGCACCTCCAAATTGCAGTCTGCGCTGCTCGTCGAGACGGTGCTCGGCGGAATCAAGAAGGGTCTTGTGCAAGATCAGAGCGTGACGCTCACGGGTTTCGGGACGTTCGAGCTCAAGCGCCGCAAGGCGCGCGTCGGACGCAACCCGCACACGGGTGAGCCGATCTCGATCGCACCCGGCCGCCGGGTCGGGTTCCGAGTCGGCAAAGCGCTCAAGGAATCGTTCTGACCCTTCGCTAGGAGTCTCCTACAACCGAACCGGCCGATCTTCCGGGCACCCCCGGGAGGTCGGCCTCTTCGTTTCTCCCCAGGTCGGGCGGCGATCAGGCCGAGGCCGTCGTCGCGGTACGCGCTTCGAGGCTCGCGATCTCGGCCTGGATCGTGGCGTCGTCGATCTTGGCGAAGAGACCTTCGACCTGACCGAGGCGCTGTCCGCCCGGGAGCGAGCGCCACGTCCCCGGCTGCGGCAACCCCGGCCAACCGCTCTTCGCGACTTCGCCCGGCTGCCCGAGCATCACCCACAAGGCTTGCGCCTTCAGCGGCATGAACGGCGCCATCCAACGCGCGATCCACGCCAGCCATTCGCAGCACGTGTTGAGCGCGCTCGCGGCGAGGGCGGGATCGGTCTTGCGGAGCGCCCACGGCGCGCTGCGGTCGACGAACACGTTCGCGACGGTGGCGTTCTGGATCAGCTGCTCCGCCGCGCGGCGGAAGCGGAACTCGCGCACGTGCTGGCCGGGATCTCCGATCGGTCCGCACTCGGTGAAGAGCATCTTGTCGAGGCTCGCCACGTGCTCCGGTGACAGCGCGGGGATCCGGCTCTCGTACCACTTGTCGATGAAACGCAGGACGCGCGTCACGAGGTTGCCGATCGTGTCCGCGAGCGCCGTGTTCGCGCAGCTCTGGAAATCTTGCCAGCGCCACTCGCTGTCGGCGGTCTCGGGCGCGCTCGACAAGAGGTAGAAGCGCGTCACGTCGCGGTCGTACTTCGCGAAGAACGGCTCGAGCGGGATCGTCCAGTTCTGCGAGGTCGAGAACTTCCCGCCCTGCAGGTTGTAGAACTCGTTCGCCGGCACGTGCCAGGGCAGCACGTACTCCTGCTTCACGCCGTAGAGCATCGACGGGAACACGAGGCAGTGGAACGGGATGTTGTCCTTGCCGATGAAATGCACGAGCCGCGTGTCCGGCGAGCGCCACCAGCGATTCCAGTCGTCGGGGTTTCCGGACCGACGCGCCCATTCGCGCGTCATCGACAGGTAGCCGATCGGCGCGTCGAACCAGACGTAGAGCACCTTGCCGGCGTGTCCGCCGGCGCGGTCGGCGGGCACGGGAACACCCCACGACATGTCGCGGGTGATCGGGCGCGGCGCGATCTCGGCCAGCTGGTTGCCGATGAACGCCGCGACGTTCGGCTTCCAGGGGTGCTCGGCGAACCACTTGCCGATGAACTCGTCGCGCAGCTTGGGCAGATCG
>CAZQHA010000595.1:0-2913 GCA_964592795.1 uncultured Planctomycetaceae bacterium
CGCGCGCAGCTCCGCGAGGAGATCGAGCACGTTGCCTCCCGACCGCGAATCGAGGTTCCCGGTGGGCTCGTCGGCGAGCACGACGCGCGGGCGGTGCACGAGCGCGCGCGCGATCGCGGTGCGCTGCTCCTCGCCGCCCGACAGCTCCGACGGATAGTGATCGCGCCGGTGCGCGAGCCCGACGCGCTCGATCAGCTCGAGGACGCGCGCGCGGTCGCGCCGGCCGTCGAGCGCGAGCGGCAAGGCCACGTTCTCCGCGACCGTCAAGTGGGGGACGAGATGGAACGCTTGGAACACGATGCCGATGTCGCGGCGGCGCAGGAGCGTGAGCCGCCCGGCGCTGGCGCGCGCGATCTCGACGCCGCACACGACCACGGAGCCCGAATCGGCGCGGTCGACGCCCGAGATCACGTTGAGACACGTCGACTTGCCGCATCCCGACGGCCCGACGAGCGCGACCCACTCGCCCGCGCGAACCTCGAACGACACGCCGGAGAGCGCGTCGACGCGCTCCGCGCCGCGCCTGTACACCCGACCGACGCTCTCGAGCCGGACGACGGCGCCGGCGTCAGACATGGTTGCGGAGCATCAGCTCCTTGGGATGCGGATCGAGATAGCGCTGTCCGAGCAAGTACCCGACGTCCCTGGCCCGCGCGTGGTGCCGCACCAGCGTGATCGGCACGACGAGCGGCACGAGTCCTTGCCAATAGTCGCGGATCGCGTCGATCATCTCGCGGCGATCGCCCGGCGTCAGCTCGGCCGAGAAGTAGCCCAGCATGTGCTCGAGCACGTTCCTGTGGCGACCGCGGGTCGCCGGCCGCGCCAGCGACGACGAGTAGCGCGCGGTGTACCGCGACTCGACGTCGGCGCGCGGCAGCGATTTCGCGCGCGCGACGAGCCGGCCGAGCGCGCGATAGCCGTCCTCGTCGTGCGCGAGCAGCAAGAGCTTCTCCGCCGTGTGGTGCGCGACGAGGTCGGAGAGGGTCCAACGCCCGGCGAAGAGCGTCTGCAGGCGCCGGTACCCGAACACGCGCTCGAAGAAGTTCTCGCGGAGCGCCGGATCGTGGAGGCGCCCCTCCTCCTCGACCGGCAAGTGGGGAAGCTCCTCGAGCAACGTCGCGGCGAACAGACCGCGGCCGTCGCGCGTGGGGACGCCGCTGCGGCGGTACACGCGCACGCGCTCCAGTCCGCAACTCGGCGAGTCCTTCTTCAGGATGAAACCCGAGACGCCGAGCTCGGCCAGCTGGCGAGCGTGGCGTTTCGCGAAGCGCGCCATCGCGATCGTGTGGTCGCGGCCGCTGGCCGGCGCGACGAGGCGCGGCGGTTCACCGTCGGCTTCGCGCACGAGACGCATCGACTCGCGCGGGCTGGGAAGACCGATCTCCATTTCCGGACAGACCGGCACGAACCGCACGAAGCGCGACACCGTGCCCGCGAGGAACGGGTCCAGCTTGTGCCCGCCGTCGAAGCGGACCATCGCACCGAGCAAGCACGAGGACACCCCGATTCGAACTTCGTCGCCCCGGGCTTGCGCGTCCCCACTCACGGCGAGGTAGTGTGCGCGAGCGACACTCGACGGTCCACTCCGGGGATGAAGCTCCTCACGTTCCAAGCCAGACGATTCGCGTGGAGCCCGCACGCGCGCTCGCTCGACTCCGCGGAGGACGCGCCGCGCGCGGACAGCGTCGACGAAGCGGTCGTCGTGTTCGTGCACGCCGAGGAACGCGATCAAGGCGGCGAGGAACGCGCCCGCGCCCTGCGCCACGCGCAGAAGCACGTCACGTGGCTCGCCAACAAGCGCGATCTCGCGAACGTCGTGCTGCACTCGTTCACGCACCTCTCGGCGACGAATGCGGAGCCGGCGTTCGCGCGCTCGTTCCTCGCGGACCTGTCGGCGATCCTCGAGCGCAAGGGCTACCGCGTGCGCTCGACGCCGTTCGGCTGGACGTGCGCGTGGGAGCTCGCCGTGCACGGCGAGAGCCTGGCCAAGGTCTGGAAGGAGATCTGAGTCCGCCCGAACTTGCACGCCGCGGCTCAGTTGGCAAACTGCTCCGCCCTCATCCCCCAAACCTCGAGTCCCCCCATGCTCGTTTCCCCGATCCTCCTCGCCGCCGCGCCCGCAGTTCCCGCTCCGTCTCCGGTCGGATTCGACTTGAGCGAGCCCACACCCGCCGCCTCCGCGATCGCCGCCGCGGATCCGCCGGTGATGCACAAGTGGACCGGCGCCGTCGCCGCGGGCGGGTCGATCGCGACCGGCAACACCGAGACCCGCACCGCGAACGCGAGCGCGGATGCCGAGTACCGCCGCGAGGACGATCGCACGACGCTCAAGTTCCAGTGGAACTACGCGGACGACGAGGATGGAGTCACGCAGCGCCGCATCTACGGTGCCGCGAAGTACGACTACTTCTTCAGCGAGAAGACGTACGCGCTCGCGCAGACGAGCGGCGAGTACGACGCGAACGCGAACCTCGAGCTGCGCACGACGCTCGGCGTCGGTCTCGGCCGCCAATTCCGCGACGACGCGGAGTGGAAGCTCTCGGGCGAAGCGGGCTTGACCTACTTCGACGAGAACTTCGAGGGCTCGGCCGACGACGACGCATACCTGGCCGCGCGCCTCGCGTACGGCGCCGAGTACAAGGCGATCCAGAACTGGATCTTCAGCTCGGTCGGCGAGATCTTCCCGAGCCTCGAGGACAAGGACGACGTGTACGCCAAGGTCGACACGAAGGCGCGGGTCAATCTGACCGAGAAGATGTTCGCGCAGGCCGAGTGGATCTATTCGTGGGACAACACGCCCGCGACGGGGGCGGAGCGCGTCGACAACCTGTACCTCTTCGCGCTCGGTTGGAGTTTTTGAACTGACTGGGTTCCGTGTGCCTTCCGGAGCTCCGGTCTCCGGAAACGGCTGAA
>CAZQHA010000596.1:0-2910 GCA_964592795.1 uncultured Planctomycetaceae bacterium
GAGTTCTGCGCCTCGTCCTAAAGCGGCATACGCTCCGACACACACCCATGGTTCCGGTCCTCGCCGCTCTTTCGCTCATTGCGGGCGTGGACTGCTTCAGTGATCCTGACCATCCGATCGAGCGCGACGCGACTGGGAAGTGGAAGGGGGGTAGCCGCTAGCGCGGCTTCGTCGCCGACTCGCGCAAATTCGCAAAGTCGATCTGCTCGATGAGCTTGCCGTCCTTGCCGGACATGACCCGCACCCAGCCTTCGAGCGGACAAGCGATCGCTTGATCTGGAACGCGATCGCCGTCGACGTCTCCGAGACCGCAGACGTCCACTCCAACCTGCTTCGACTCGAACAGGACTCGTAGCAGCTTGGCGTCCTTGCCGGAATAGACCTGCGCATAGCCCTCGTCGAAGATCGGCGGTTGGAAGAACGACTCGTTCGCTCCAACGATCCAATCGTCGATGCCATCACCGTTGATGTCGCCCAGTCGGTCCAGACTCGACGCGAATGCGTCGTTGACCCGAGTTCCGGTTCGTGATCCGACCCGGTGGATGAGCCGCAAGTCGCGTCCGGAGTAGACCGCGGCGTAGCGTGCGATCGCACCGACGAGCAGATCGCTAACTCCGTCGCCGTTCAAATCGCCCATCGGTCGCATCGACCATCCCAAGTTACCGGGGAACTTCTCCGATCCTTCGACCCGCGCGAGCGATCGGCCATCCTTGCCCGAGTAGAGCTCGACCGCTCCGTGACACATCAAACCGCCGGGAGATCCGATCGCGAAATCGCCATGCCCGTCGCCATTGACGTCACCCACGCCTGCTAGCGACTCTCCGAACAGATCGGGCTCTCCGTCATTGAGGCACCCGCGCTCTGTCGATGGCAGATCGCTACCCCACTTCTCAAAGAGCACGGATCCATCGCGACCGGATCGGACTTCAACTCGTCCCCGGATCTCGGGAGTTGACGAGAATGAGCTGAGCAGCAAATCGGGCGTTCCGTCCGCGTCTACATCGCGCGCGGCGGCCACTCGTCCACCACTCGAGAACGCGAAGACGACGTGTCCGTCACGCCCTGAGTACACGACAGTGCCGGCGGTTCGCCACGCGACCGCCAAGTCCGCACATCCGTCGCGGTCGAGATCTCCGATGGAGTCCATCGAGAACGGAGCTGCTTTGGATTTGTTCGGCGACCGCAGTTCGAGCAACAGTGCACGCGACTTGCCGGAGACAACCCAGACGCTCCGCCCTTGCTCATCCGCGATCATGAGATCGGGAGTGCCATCTCGATCGACGTCTCCAGCCGGCCGGACGGCGGTCTCGTGGAAATCGACGTCGTCAGCGGTGGCGCGAATGGAAAGAACGGGAAGCAGCGACGCCAGGATCGATGCGCAGGCGGGAAGTCTCATCCGATCGCTCCGAACGAGGACCTCGAACCGATCCGGCATCGTTCGGTTTCGGAGCAAGTCGGCCTGCGCCAGTGACCGCTATGTCGTCGCGGCCGCTTCCGTGATCTCGATCATCCGCTCGAGCGACAGGCGGGCTTCGGCCACGAGCTCCTTGCGCTCCGCGTCGCTCAATCGATCGCGTGCGGCCGTCATCTCGTTCATCACGTCGCCGGCGAGCACGCGGTTGATCTCCGGCGGCTTGCCCTTGCGCAATAGATCGAGCATGCCGGCCAGGTGCGGCGGATCGTTCCGACTCATCGTCGCGCAGCCGCAACCCGCCGTCTTGAAGCGGTTATCCGGGATGTCGGCGAGGTGCATGATCTCGACGCCGCGCTGCGCCGCTTGCTCGCGCGCGTTGCGCACGAAGTGGCCCTCGGTGCCGATCGCGATCCGATCGCCCTTCTTCGACGCCATCACTTGCTTCCACAGATAGTCCGTGGAGCCCGAGCCGTCGGCCGCTTGCACGACCGCGAGCGGTGACTCCGGGTGCACGAGCACGCGCCAGCCGCGCTCGTGCCACCACTTCACGTGCTCCGGCGAGAACACCGTGTGCACGCCGCAGTAGCTACCCCACAGGATCATCTCGGCGCGATCGAGCGCCGCCAGGCCGCCTTCGACCGTCTTGTCGTTGATCACGAGCCCGCTGCGCCACACTTGCGGATCGGGGAGCGCGACGACTCGCGCCAGATCCATGCGGAGCTTCGCGGCCGTGTTGCGTCCCAAGTGGTGATCGGGCACGAACAAGATCTTCTTGCCCTTCTTGCGCGCCCAGTCGACGACGAGGTGCGCGTTCGAGCTCGTGCACACCGCTCCGCCCGTGCGACCCGCGAGCGCCTTCAAGCGCCCGCCGGTGTTCATGTACGCGATCACGCACAAGTCGTCGCCGTAGCGCTCGATCAACTGATCGGCGACGGGCAGCACCATGAAGTCCTTGGCCAGCATCTCCATCGTGCAGCCGGCCTTGGGATTCGTGATCCACACCGTCTGGTCTTCGTGCGCGAGGATCGCGATCGACTCGGCCATGAAGTGCACCGCCGACTCGACGATCACCTTCTTCTGCGGATTGCGCGCGGCTTGCAGCGCGAGCGCGTAGCTGTCCGCCACTTTCCCGCCGTAGCGCTCGACGACCTTCACGATCTCGCCGCCCATGTAGAAGTGGGCCAGCAGGAGCAGGCTGTCGCCGAAGTGATCGAGCGCGGGCAGCGCGTACCGGTCGAGCCAGGCGAACACGGTCGCGGGCTTGCGGTCCGGCAGGGCCAAGTACTCCTCCGCGTACGATTTGAACTCGGCCTGGTACCAGTCGAGGGGCAGGTCCGTCTGGCAGATCGGGATCTCGGGCAGGAGCTGGATGCCCGAGGAAGGGATCGCCGGAGACGTGCGCGAAACGCTCATTCCGTTCAGGATACACACGTGCAACGTCGGCTGGGAACCGCGGGATCGACTTCGGGGGCCTGGCCTGCCGATGAAGTCCTCGC
>CAZQHA010000597.1:0-2899 GCA_964592795.1 uncultured Planctomycetaceae bacterium
GCTGATCCTCGGCGGCGGTGTCGTCGGCACGCAGGCGGCGCGCATGGCGGCGGGCCTGGGCGCGGACGTGACGATCATGGACATCAACCTCGATCGCCTGCGCTACTTGGACGAGATGCTGCCGGCGAACTGCCGCACGGTGTTCTCGACACCGTTCGCGGTGCGCGAGGCCCTCGCGGAAGCGGACCTCGTCGTCGGCGCCGTGCTGATCCCGGGCGCAGCGGCACCGCGACTGGTGCGGCGCGAGGACCTGAAGCTGATGCGCAAGGGCGCGGTGATCGTCGATGTCGCGATCGATCAAGGCGGCTGCATCGAGACGGCGAAGCCGACCACGCACGCCGAACCGACGTACACGATCGACGGCGTCATCCACTACTGCGTCGCGAACATGCCCGGCGCCGTGCCGCGCACGAGCACGTTCGCGCTGACGAACGCGACGCTGGCGTGGACGATGCGCCTCGCCGAGCTGGGCCCGGTCAATGCGATCCGCAAGAGCCCCGAGCTAGCGACGGCCGCCAACGTGATCGGCGGCGCCATCACGTACAAGGCCGTCGCCGACGCGTTCAACCTGAAGTTCACGACGCCCGACGAGGCGGTGAAGGCGAACCTCTGACGCCCGCGCTCCACTCCAACCGCCGGTTCGCTCGATGAGGGACGGCTTGGCGAGCAGCGGAATGGACTGGTGGCAAGCGTGCATCCTGGGCCTCGTCGAAGGCATCACCGAGTACTTGCCGGTGAGCTCGACCGGCCACTTGATCCTGGCGCAGCGCGCGCTCGGGCTCGCGAACGACTCGGCGTCGCACGCGTTCGCGATCTGCATCCAGTCGGGCGCGATCGCGGCGGTGCTGGGCCTCTACGTCGCGCGCGTGAAGCGGATCGCGGGCGGATTCCTGGGGCGTGATCGCGAAGGTCTGAGGCTGGGTCTCTTGGTCGGCGCCGCGTTCGTGCCCGCGGCGGTCGTCGGCCTCCTGTTCGAGGACAAGATCGAGCAGCACCTCTTCGGCCTGTGGCCGATCGTCGCGGCGTGGTTCGTCGGCGGGCTCGCGCTCCTGTGCATTCCGCGATTGCGCTCCGGCATCGCGAGCGGCGGATTGGCGCTCGAGCAGCTGACGCTGCGTTCCGCCGTGTGCATCGGGCTCTTCCAGTGCCTCGCGTTGTGGCCGGGAACGAGCCGCAGCCTCGCGACGATCGCCGGCGGACTGGTCGTGGGTCTCTCGATGACCGCGGCGGTCGAATTCAGCTTATTGCTCGGCCTCGTCACGCTGCTCGCGGCGACCGCGCACAAGGGGTTGCACCATGGACCGGAGATGCTCGAGCAGTACGGCGCGCTCAACATCTTCCTGGGTTTCCTCGTGGCCGCGATCTCCGCCGCGGCCGCGGTGAAGTGGATGGTCGGCTACTTGAAGAGCCACGGCATGACGCTGTTCGGCACGTACCGAATCGTGCTCGCGATCGTCGTAGCGATCGCGATCGTCGTGGGAGTCTTGCCCGCGACATAGATCGAGCGAACAGTGTTCGCTAGCTGGTGACGATGTAGACGAGCAGGCCTCCGATGCTCGTCAGAAGAAGGATAACGATGCCGTAGGCTGTCAGAAGGCGGCTCTCCGCCAGCACGCCGCTTCGAATCCACAAGTACAGGGCGAAGAGCGACGTCACGAGGACTCCGATTCCGTACACGCTGTTGTAAAGCGATTGGACGGATTGCACCGCCTCACCGGGGCGCGGCGGCGAGCCGAGTTGCTGCCACGGAGTCAAAGCCCACAACACTGTCGCGATCGTGCCGAAGACCCACGGGTTGAAGAGCAAGGGGGCGACTCGCCACCACGCCCGACTCACGTCGACCGTTGGCTGGCCGGCGTCGCGCGGATAGAGCTTGGGCGCAGCGAACAAGAGCGCGATCGGTAGACCCACGATCGCGATCGGTAGCCACGCATATTGCCACCCGAGGACCTGCGTGATTTGCGCGAACACTACGATTCCGAATGCGCTCACGATCACGAGCACGGTTCGCTGCGAGCTGAGTGCCGATGCGTGCATGCCGGACGGACCTTTCGACCGTCGAAAGAGTTCTACTCCAATCGCGAGAGTAGCGGAATGCCTACTTCCCGGCGCGATACTTCGCGACCCACGGCGCCAGGTAGCGCCCCGGGCAATCCGTGCTCTTCAGATCCTTGTGCGTGTACACCGAGCTGCGCGCGATCTTGTAGTCGCTCCGCAGCTCGTCGAGCATCTTGCGCAGCGCCGCCAGCGCCGCTTCCGTCGGGCGCTCGTTGTCGAAGTTGCCGATCAGGCACACGCCGATGTTCTGCACGTTGTTGTCGCCGGACGCGTGCGCGCCTTGGTACTTGAGCTCGCGGCCCTGGAACACCTTGCCGTACGGATCGATGACGAAGTGGTAGCCGATGTCGCCGTAGTGCGTGTCCTTCCCCTCGACGTGCGCCTTCTGGATGCTGCGCACCGCGGCGGCGGACGCGGCGACCGTTCCGTCCAGCGGCGGCGGGTCGCGATCGGCGGAGTGGTGCACGGTGATGCGCTTCCAGCCGCCGGAGTTCTTGTCCATGTTCTCGGGATGCGCGGGCATCGAGCCCCATTCCTTCCGCGCGATCACCGGCACGTCGTAGTCCGAGCCCTTGGCGGGAGCGCCGAGCCGCTTGTCGATCTTCGCGATGCCGTCCTTCGCGCGCTTCTTCTGCGACGGCGAGGCTTCCGGCTCGGCGGCAACGCGATCCAGCGTCACGCGCGACGATCGCAGGCGACTCGACATCGACTTGTCGGTCGTGTTGTCGCGACCGCTCATCTCGAGCCGGCCCAGCCCCAGCTGCAGCTCGCCTTCGATCTGCCAGTAACCCTTCGGCGCGCCGGCCTGCGCATAATGGGCCGCCAGATCCTGCAGGGGACC
>CAZQHA010000598.1:0-2894 GCA_964592795.1 uncultured Planctomycetaceae bacterium
AGCCGACGATCGCGTTGAGCGGCGTGCGCAGCTCGTGCGAGAGCGTGGCGAGGAACTCGTCCTTGATCAGGCTGACGCGCTCGGCCTCCGATCGCGCCGCGCGCTCGGCGTCGAGCAGCGACTTGCGTTCCTCGGCGGCGCGCCGGACGCGCTCGTACAGGCGCGCGTTGTCGATCGCGGTCGCCGCCTGGGCGGCGATGCCGACGATCACGCGCTCGATCCGCTCCGTGAACACGTTCGGCGCCGAGTGTCCGAAGAAGAGCCCGCCGACCACCTCCGACGTCATCGACACCACGGGGACGGCGAGATAGCTGCGAACCGGGAGATGCCCCGCCGGCATTCCGTGGTGCGGCGCAACCTGGCCGTAGCGCGGGTCCTTGGTGACGTCGGCGGAACGGATCGAGCGCTCGCCTTGAAACGTCGGTGCGAAGAGCGGGGTCGCGCGGGGCATGCCCAGGCCCGCGAAGCTCTCGCGCGGCACTCCCGACAGGACGTGGAGCATGTACGAATCGCCGTTCTCGTTTGTCGTGTTGTAGAAGAAGGCGCCGAACTCCGCGCCGCTGAGCTGCGTCGTCGAATCGGTCACCATCTGCAGCAACGTGTGGATGTCGAGCTCGGCGGCGATCGCCGTACCGGTGGCGTTGAGCAGGTTCAGCATCCGCGTCTCCTCCCGCAGCTCTTCGTCCCTGCGGCGCCGGCCGGTGATGTCGCGCGCGATCTTCGAGATCGCGATGATCTCGCCGGACTCGTTCTTGATCGGCGAGATCGTGAGCGACACGTCGATCAAGGTCCCGTCCTTGCGGCGACGCACGGTCTCGAACTGCTCGATCCGCTCCCCGAGCTCGAGTCGGGCCAGGATCTCGCGCTCCTCGTGGAGCCGCTCCTCCGGGATGACCGTCGTGATCGGGCGCCCGATCATCTCGTCGGCGCGGTAGCCGAAGATCCGCTCCGCTCCCGCGTTCCACGTCACCACGACGCCCTCGCGCGTCTTGCTGACGATCGCGTCGTCGGTCGAATCGACGACCGCCGCGAGCCGGAAGCGGTTCTCCTCGAGGCGGCGACGCTCCGTGACGTCGCGGAAGCTCCACACCCGACCGAGCGCTCGATCGTCGAGGCGCTGCTCCTGCGTGATGAGCTCGACGATCCGCCCGTCCGACAGCGTCACGTGATCGAGCGTCTCGCGCTGCGCGTCCGAGACGATCGCGGCCGCGCGGACGAGGAACGCCGGCGGGTCGGTGAGCGACTTCGAGATCGCCGTCAGGACCTGGTCGCGGTGCATGCGCTTCACGGCGTCGGCGGTCAGCGACCACAGGTCGATCAACCGGTGGTTGAAGCCGGTGACGCCGCCGCGATCGTCCGTGACGAAGATCGCGTCGACGGCGGACTCGACCGTCGCTTGGAAGAGCGCCTGGGTGCGCGCCAGCTCGGCGGCTTTGGCGTCGAGCGCGGCACGCAAGAGCGCCAGCTGCTCGTCGGACCGGTGTCGTGCGTCGGATTCGCCGAGTGGCTTCCCGACCGCGACGCGCTCGCCGGACTCGTCCTCGGAATGCGGTTGGCTCATGTGCGGTGGACCGAAGGCGCGGGCCGTGCTCCGTGCGACGCAATGTAGGTCGTGCGCGCCGAGCGCCGGGAACGGCCGGCCGTGAAACCGCGCGCCCGCGGGGAACTGCCGATGAACGCGAGCGGGACGCGCATTCGAGCGAGCATAACGCTCGCTCGGTTCGGGAGTCTTCCGATGTGGTCGGACTCGAGCTTTCGCGATTTCGATTCGGGGGAATCGGGTACTTGCACCGCCCCGCGGGAAGCTCAGTTCAGTGGCCGTCGCTCGCGGTCCCGGACGCGTGCGTTCCACGTCCCCTCGCAGGCAGTCCAGAAGAGGAATCGCACCATGACCATCCGCTCCCAAAGGCCCCGCACTTCCCTGATCGTCCGCAGTGCGATCGCCGTGCTCGTCGTCGCGCCCGCCACGGCGACGATCCACACGTTCAAAGCGACGCTGAAGGGCGTCGAGGAAGTGCCGCCGAACTCCTCCGTCGCGCTCGGCACCGCGACGGTGGTGGTCGACGACGTCGCGAACACGCTCACGGTCACCGGGGACTACACCGGACTCGCATCGGCGGCCACCCTCGCGCACGTCCACGGACCCAACGCGCCGCTGGGTGTGAATGCGTCGCCGATGGTCGACCTCGTCGTCAGCGGTGGAACCTCGGGAACGATTTCATCGGGCGGGAGCGTCACGCCGGCGGAGATCCAGTCGATGCTCGACGGACTCACGTACCTCAATGTTCACAACGCGACGTTTCCGGGTGGAGAGATCCGCGGGCAGATCTTGCTGGAGCCGACGGGCACGACGACGTTCTGCTCCGGCGACGGCACGACCGCGACGACATGTCCGTGCACACCGCCGGCTACGGTTCCTGCTCCCGCGGCGGCGGCCGCGCACGGCTGCGCGAACTCGTTCGACCTGAACGGAGCACTGCTCAAGGTCCACGGCACGACGTCTCCGGACAACGTGATCTTCGTCGCGGACCTGGGCTTCAACTACGGAGGGTTCGCCGTGATGGTCGCGAGCGACACGCCCAACGCGACGGGTCTCGTGTCCGGGGACGGCGTGCTCTGCCTGGGCGGGACGCTCGTGAAGTTCGGCGGGCACAATGCCGGCACGGAAGGCGCGCCCGCCGGAATGTGGACTTACCCGTCGACCGCGCAGACGACTCCCGTGTCGGTCGCCACGGGGCAAGCTCCGGCCACCACCGCCTCGTATCAGTTGATGTACCGAAACGCGGTCGCGGGTTTCTGCACGCCCGACACGTTCAACGTGACGAATGGCGTCCAGATCCCCTGGCCGTAGTATGAGTGGACCGTGTCAAGGGGGATGCTTTCCTCTTCTTCAC
>CAZQHA010000599.1:0-2889 GCA_964592795.1 uncultured Planctomycetaceae bacterium
ATCTCCTGCAAGCGCGAGAGCGGCTGCTTCTCGCGGCGCGACGCGGCGCGCGCGCGCACGCTCGCGACGATCGGGTCGAGCCGGGACGCGCTCATGCCGCGCTCTCCTTGCGGCGCGCGAGCTCGACCCAGCGCTCGAACGTCGCGAGCGCCCTTCCGCTCTCGAGCGCGCCGCGCGCGATCTCGACTCCTGCGCGCGCGTTCGACGCTCGATTCGCGACGACGAGCGCCCCGGCCGCGTTGAGGACGACCGCGTCCGCCATCGGTCCGCGCTCGCCGCCGAGCACGCGGACGAGGATCGCGAGGTTCGTGCGCGCGTCGCCGCCGGCGAGCGCGGCGCACGGAGCTTCGCCGAGCCCCAGCTCGCGCGCGTCGAACGTTTCGCTCGGCGCGCTGCCGACCGGCTGCACGCGATTGGCGCCCGCGAGCGAGAGCTCGTCCGCGCCGCCCGCGCCGTGGACGACGTAGCCGCGCTCGTGCCCGAGCTCCCCGAGCACGCGCGCGATCTCGCCGACGCGCC
The DNA here is from genome assembly GCA_964592795.1 of uncultured Planctomycetaceae bacterium. Lineage (GTDB taxonomy): Bacteria > Planctomycetota > UBA1135 > UBA1135 > JANLUN01. The sequence continues at coordinate 520 of CAZQHA010000599.1, forward strand.
GCTCCTCGGGAACGCCGATCAATTGGCGCCGCACGCGGCCGGGGTTCGCGAGCGGACCGAGGAAGTTGAACACGGTGCGCACTCCGAGCGCGCGTCGCACGGGCGCGGCGTGCCGGAGCGCCGGGTGATACGCCGGCGCGTAGAGGAAGGTGATGCCCACCTCGTCCAGGATGCGCCGCGATTGATCGGGCGAGAGGTCGAGCGGGATGCCCGCGCACTCGAGCAGGTCGGCGCTCCCGCAGCGCGACGACTGGCTGCGATTGCCGTGCTTGATCACGCGCGCGCCCGCCGCGGCCGCGACGATCGCGGCGGCGGTCGAGAGGTTGAACGAGGAGAGCCCGTCCCCGCCCGTTCCGGCCGTGTCGATCGCATCGGCGTGATCGTGGACGAACGGCACCATCGCGTCGCGCAGCGACTCGGCCGCGCCCGCGATCTCGGCGGCGTGCTCCCCGCGCGCGGCGAGCGCGCCGAGCAGCGCGCCCAGCTGCATCGCATCGACGCCCTCGCACAGGCTGCGCGCGAACACCTCGCGCGCCTCCGAGCGACTCAGGGATTCGCGCGCGACGACGCGCTGGAGAGCTCGTGCCAGGTCCATGCTCATGGTGCGCGCGCGAACGCCGGCTCGCCCGACGTGCGCAGGAAGTTCTCGAGGATCCGCGTGCCCTGCGGCGTGAGGATCGACTCGGGGTGGAACTGCACGCCGAAGCGCGGGAGCCGCGCATGACGGACGGCCATGACGTGGCCCTCGGCGGTCCAGGCGGAGAGCTCGAGATCGCGCGGCAGCGCGTCGCGCCGCGCGCGCAGCGAATGGTAGCGGCCGGCCGGAAAGGGATTGGCCAGCCCGCGGAAGAGCTCGCTCGCATCGTGGTGCACGAGCGAGCTCTTGCCGTGCGTCGGCGCGGGATCGCGCTCGAGCTCGCCGCCGCAGTGCTCGACGAGGCCTTGGTGTCCCAGGCACACGCCGAGCAGCGGCATGGTGTCCGGCAGCGCGCGGAAGAGCTCGGGCATGATGCCGGCTTGCGCCGGCCGTCCGGGACCGGGGGAGAGCACGATCGCCGACGGCTGCCGCTCGAGCACGGCCTGCACGGTGATCGCGTCGTTGCGGTGCACTTCGACCTCGACGCCCGTGGCGGCCATCGCCTGGTAGAGGTTCCACGTGAACGAGTCGTAGTTGTCGAGCAATAGGATCATGTCGACTTCCTGATCTCGCCCGCGCGCGTCGACGCGCGCTCGGGCGGCGCGCCGCGGAACGCCGCCGAATCCGCTTGGCGCACGGCCTCGAAGAGCGCGGAGGCCTTGTGCAGCGTCTCGCGGTACTCGCTCTCGGGATCGGAATCGAACACGACGCCCGCGCCGGCTTGGACGCTGAGCGTTCCCTCGCGCGCGACGAACGTGCGGATGACGAGCGCGGTGTCGAGGTTGCCGCGGCCGTCGAGGTAGCCGAAGCAGCCCGCGTACGGACCGCGCGTGTCGGCTTCGACGCCGGCGAGCAGCTCGAGCGCGCGCACCTTGGGCGCGCCCGACGCGGTCCCGGCCGGGAACGACGCGGCGAGGGCGTCGAGCGCGTCGGCGCCGCTCGCGAGCCGGCACTCGACGCGCGAGACGAGGTGCTGCACGCGCGCGAACCGCTCGAGCGCGCCGTGCTCGCGCACGCGCACGCTGCCGATCTGCGCGACGCGCCCCAGGTCGTTGCGCGCGAGGTCGACCAGCATGTCGTGCTCGGCGCGCTCCTTCGCGTCGGACTTGAGCTCCTGCGCGAGGCGCTCGTCCTCCGAAGGATCCGCCGATCGCGGGCGCGTGCCGGCGATCGGGCGGTTCTCGGCGCGTCCGTTCTGCACGGACACGAGCCGCTCGGGCGAGCTGCCGATCAGCGTCACGCCGTCGGCCTCGAAGTAGAACATGTGCGGCGAGGGGTTCGAGAGGCGCAGCACGCGGTAGAGCGTGAACGGGTCGCCGCGGTAGCGCTGCTCGAAGCGCTGCGAGAGCACGGCTTGGAAGATCTCGCCGTGCGCGATCGACTCGCGCAGGCTCTCGACGCCGCGCTTGAAGGCCGACGGCTCGGTCGTCGCGGTGAACTCGCCGGACAGCGCGAAGTCGCCGCTCGCGCGCGGCGCCTCCGAGAGCGCGTCGTGCGCGATCGCGTCGAGCCGGGCTTGCGCGGCGTCGAACGCCGCCCGTCCCGGCTCAACCCGCGTCACGAAGTAGATCTTCTGCGCCGCGTGGTCGAGCCCGACCACGTGGTCGTACCAATCGAACGTCGCGTCGGGCGCGTTCCACGGATCGCGCGACGCGCGCGGCACGCGCGGCTCGAGCGCCGACGACCACGCGTACGCTAACCAGCCTATCAAGCCGCCGAGGAACGGCGTAAGT
>CAZQHA010000600.1:0-2872 GCA_964592795.1 uncultured Planctomycetaceae bacterium
AGTCGAACATCATGAAGTTCACGGACGGTCTGTTCCTGTCGACGGCGCGCCAGGTCGCGGAGCGCTATCCCGACATCGCGTTCGAGGATCGCATCGTCGACAACATGTGCATGCAGCTCGTGCAGAAGCCCGAGGACTACGACGTGCTCGTGCTGCCGAACCTGTACGGCGACATCGTCAGCGATCTGTGCGCCGGCTTGATCGGGGGCTTGGGCATCGCGCCGGGCATGAACCTCGGCGACGGCGGGATCGCGATCTTCGAGGCGACGCACGGCTCGGCGCCGAAGTACAAGGGACAGAACAAGGTCAACCCGACGGCGATGCTGCTCTCGGGCGTCCTGATGCTCGAGCACCTGGGCGAGACCCAGTCGAGCAAGCGGCTCGAAGCCGCGATCGCGCACGTGATCCGCGAGGGCAAGCACGTGACGTACGACATGAAGGCCGACCGCAACGATCCGACGGCGGTCGGAACGCGCGAGATGGGCAAGGCCGTCGTGCGCGCGATGGAGACCGTGTCGGTCTGACGCGCGCCCCTCGCGCGGGTACCGCGATGCACCTCATCGCGATGGCCGGATTGCCCGGCACGGGCAAGAGCACGCTCGCGCGCGCGCTCGCGACGTCGATCGGCGCGCACGTCTTGGACAAGGACGTCGTTCGCGCGGCGATGTTCGGCCCGGACCGCATCGAGTACTCGCGCGCGCAGGACGATCTCGTCGTGCGCTCGATGTACTCGGCGATCGACTTCCTGCGCGAGCGCGATCGAACGCGCTTCGTGATCATCGACGGGAGGACGCACTCGCGGCGAGCGCAGGTGCGCGAGCTCGTCGAGTTCGCGACGTCGCGATCGCTGCCGTGGTGCTTGATCGAGTGCGTCTGCGACGAGGACGTCGCTCTCGAGCGGATCGAGTGCGACGTCCATCCCGCGAAGAACCGCACCCCCGATCTCTACCGCGAGCTCGCGCAGGCGGCGGAGCCCATCGATCTCGACAAGATCGTCGTCGACACTTCGAGAGGGACGGCCTCGGAGCACGCGGAGCGGTGCCTCGCGACTCTCCGCGCCCGCGGCTGGCCGCTCGGTTGAAGCCGAGCACACCGCCGATCGAAAGCCGGCGGTATCGTGGGGGCGCATGTCCGAGCCCGAACTCGACATGGTCGCTCGCGCGCGCCAGGGGGACGAGCACGCTCTCGCCGCGCTCTTCCGGGCCCACGAGCCGCGCCTCCTGCGCATGGTCGAGCTGCGCCTCGACAAGACCCTGCGCACCCGCATGGACCCGGCCGACGTCGTCCAGGACGCATGGGTCGAGATCGTGCGTCGCTTCGACGAATGGTGCCGGCAGGATCGGCTTCCGCTCCACGTCTGGCTGCGCCTGATCACCGGACAATCGCTCGCCACCGCGCAGCGCCGTCACCTGGCGCACATGCGCGACGCGATGCGCGACGCACCGCAGCGCCACAGCCGGCCGAACGTCAGCAGCGCGAGCGTCGTCGAGGCATTCGTCGACACCGCGACCTCGCCGTCGCAGTTCGTCGCGCGCGAGGAGCTCCGCGCGCGCGTGCGCGCCGCCATCGAGGAGCTCGACGAGATCGACCGCGAGATCGTCGCGATGCGCCACTTCGAGGGCCTCACGAACGAAGAGGCCGCGGCGGAGCTCGACATCGAGCCGTCCGCGGCGAGCATGCGCTTCCTGCGCGCGCTCGTTCGGTTGCGTCCGGCGCTGAAGGGCCTGTCGGTGAGCGGACCGGGAGGCATGGCGTGAACAGCGGCCCTACGTCGGCCGCGGACGCGCTCGAGCGCTTCCTCGAGCTGCGCCGGCGCGGCGAGCGCGTCGACCCGTGGGAGTTCGCGGCGCGCTTCCCCGAGCACGCGGAGGATCTCGCGGCGGCGATCGAGGCGTACTTCGCGCTCGAGGAGTCGCAGCGCGCGGCGCTCGACGACGCGCTCCCGACTCAGCTCGGTCCGTACCGCGTGCTGCGCGAGATCGGCCGCGGTGGCATGGGCCTCGTGCTCGAAGCGGTCGAAGAGCCGCTCGGGCGGCGCGTCGCGCTCAAGATCCTCCCGCGCGAGCACCTGGCGAGCACGATCGCCCGCGAGCGCTTCCGCCGCGAGGCGCAGCTCGCCTCGCAGCTCGAGCACTCCGGCATCGCGACCATCTTCGGCGCGGGCGTCGACGCCGAGCAGCCGTGGATCGCGATGCGCTTCGTCGAAGGCGAGTCGCTGGCGCACAAGATCGCCGCGGCTCGCGAGTCGAGCGCAACGTGCGTCGCGCTCGACTCGCGGTCCGGTCCAGCGGGCCGCGAGCGCGTGCTGCGTCTGGCCGCGTGCATGGCGCAGGTCGCGCGCGCCCTCCAGTACGCGCACGACCGAGGCATCGTGCACCGCGACGTGAAGCCGTCAAACGTCGTGATCACGCCGGACGGCGCGCCGGTCCTGCTGGATTTCGGCTTGGCGATCGGCGAGGACGCGGACGCACCGACGCTGACGCGCACCGGACAGACCGCGGGCACTCCGGCGTACTTGCCGCCGGAGCTCGTCAGCGGCGAGCGCACGCGGCCGGACGCGCTGAGCGACGTGTACGCTCTCGGCGTCACGCTCTACGAGTGCCTCGCGCTGCGACGTCCGTTCGAGGGCGCGACGCAGATCGCGCTCTATCGCGCGATCGCGTCCGGCACGGCGACCGACGTGCGCGCCCTCAATCGCGACATCCCGCGCGACTTGGCGGTCGTCGTGGCGACGGCGATGGAGCGGGAGCCCGAACGGCGCTATCGCACGGCCGGCGCGCTCGCGTCCGACCTCGAGTCGGTCGTCGCGGGCCGGCCGATCCTGGCGCGACCTCTTCCGCTCCACGGACGCGCGCTGCGCTGGGCTCGCCGC
>CAZQHA010000601.1:0-2869 GCA_964592795.1 uncultured Planctomycetaceae bacterium
ACGGCGCCGACCGGCTGCGCGCCTTCCGCGAGGTCACCGTGCCCCTGTCGCTCGCCGCGATCCTGCTGTCGTACGCGATCGCGCTGCCGCTCGGCGTGCTGTCGGCGGTGCGCCGGCGCTCCGCGCTCGATCGCGTGGCGAGCGTGGGCCTCTTCGCGCTGTACTCCGTGCCGACGTTCTGGGCGGGGCTCGTCCTGATCCTCGTCTTCGGCGCGAGCGGTCTGGGATGGCTGCCCGGAATCGGGCTGCACGACAAGGACGCGGACTCGATGTCGCCGCTGGCGTACGCGCTCGACGTCGTCCTCCATTCGATCTTGCCCGTCGCGACGCTCGCGTACGGCGGGCTCGCGTACCTCTCGCGACAGATGCGCGCCGGCATGATCGACGTCATTGGTCAGGACTACGTCCGCACGGCGCGCGCGAAGGGACTGCCCGAGCGGGTCGTCGTGTGGAAGCACGCGATGCGGAACGCGCTGATTCCCGTCACGACGCTCTTCGCCTCGGTGCTGCCCGCGCTGATCGGCGGCTCGGTGATCGTCGAGACGGTGTTCGGCCTGCCGGGGATGGGCTCGTACGCGTACGAGGGCCTGCTCGCGCGCGATCACAACGTGATCCTGGCGACGACGACGCTGTCGGCGGCGATGACGCTGCTTGGGATCCTGTGCTCCGACGTCTTGTACGCGCTGCTCGATCCGCGCATCCGCCATGGATGAGCCCAGCGCAGAATCGCGGCTCGCGCGTTTCTGGCGGAGCTCTCGCACGCGGTTCGCGCTGGTGTGCCTCGCCGGGCTCTACGCGGCGGCGATCTACGCGCCGTTGATCGCGAACGACCGGCCGCTCTACATGGAGGCCGTGCACGTGCGCGAGTTCGGCGCGGCGTTGCGCAGCCTCGTGACCGCGGCGCAGGCGCTCGAACGGCTCGCGGCCGAGTCGCCGCGCTCGCTCGCCGCGGATCAGGAAGCGCGCGGCGTCGCGCAACGTCTCGCGACGATCTCGAGCTCGCTCTCGGAGGCGGACCGGCGGGCGATCGAGCCGCTCGATCGAGAGCTCGAGCGTGTGCGCGCGGGCGCGGGCGCGGCGGAGCTCCGCGAGCTCGCGCAGCGCGCGCAGGCGGCGCTCGGCGATGCGCAGCTGCAATCGCGCGTAAGCTATCCGCTCATCGACGCGCTGCGGCCGATCGAGGTGTTCTTCATGGTCTTCGGCGTGGCGCTCGCGGGCGCCACGCTGTGGCGCCGCGCCGTCCGCGGCTTCGCGCGAGCCGTGATCGTCTCGTTCGCGGTGGCCGGCGCGGCCGGACTCCTGTGGCACGCGCGCGGCGCTCACGCTCCGCCGTTCGCGTCGTCGAGCTTCAAGGCCGACATCGCGAGCGGTGCGCTCGTCGTGAAGAGCGTCGTGTTCCCGCCGATCGCGATGGGGTTTGCCGAGACGAACCTCAGCGAGTCGTACCGCGCGCCCACGTGGTCCGACGCCGCGCGTCGCCGCGCGAAGCCGCGCGAGCACGCGACACCGTCGCTCGACGCGCCCGCGGAGCCTCTCGCGATCGACGTGCGCTTCGCCGAGCCGCCCGCGGACAGCGCGCTGCGCCACCCGCTCGGCACGGATTCGGTCGGCCGCGACCTGCTCGTGCGGATCTTGTGGGGCGGACGGGTCAGCCTCGTCGTCGGTCTCGTGTCGGCGTTGCTCCTGACGGTGATCGGAACGCTCGCGGGAGCGGTCGCGGGCTACTGCGGCGGCCTCACGGACCTCGTCGTCTCGCGCGTCATCGAGATCGTGCTGTGCTTCCCGGCGTTCTTCCTCATCTTGATCGCGGTCGCGTTCACCGATCCTTCGATCGTGCCGCCGCTCGTCGCGATCGCCGTCGTGATCGCGCTCGTCGGTTGGACGGGCGTCGCACGCCTCGTGCGCGGCGAGTTCCTGCGGCTGCGCGAGCAGGAGTACGTGCTCGCCGCGAAGGCGCTCGGCTACTCGCACGCGCGCATCGTCTTCGCGCACATGCTGCCGAACGCGATGGGGCCGGTGCTCGTCGCCGGAGCGTTCGCGATCGCGTCCGGCGTGCTCGTCGAGTCGGCGCTCTCGTTCCTGGGGTACGGGATCGCGCACCCCATTCCGTCGTGGGGCGCGCTGGCGAGCGAGTCGCACAGCGCCGAGCACTGGTGGCTCCAAGTGTTCCCGGGCCTTTTGATCTTCGTGACCGTCGTCGCGTACAACCTGCTCGCGGAGAGCCTGCGCGACGCGCTCGATCCGCGACTCTCCGAGGAAGCGCGATGAGCGGCGACGCGGTCCTGCTCGCGGTGAACGGCCTCGCGACGTGGTTCGAGCGCGACGGCCGCGTCGTGAAGGCGGTGGACGGGCTGTCGCTCTCCGTGCACGAAGGCGAGACGCTCGGCCTCGTCGGCGAATCGGGATCGGGGAAGAGCGCGACCGCGCTTTCGATCCTGCGCCTCGTCGAGCCGCACGGGCGCATCGTGTCGGGCTCGATCGAGTTCGAGGGACGCGATCTGCTCCAGCTCGCGGAGCACGAGATGCGCGCCGTGCGCGGCCGCGAGATCGCGATGGTGTTCCAGGAGCCGTCGAGCGCGTTGAACCCGGTGTTCACGGTGGGGGAGCAGATCGCCGAAACGCTGCGCTACCAGCGCGGCCTGGAACGCGGCGCGGCGGACGCGCGCGCGGTGGAGCTGCTCGACAAGGTCGGCGTCGCCGAGCCGGCGCTCCGCGTGCGCTCGTACCCGCACCAGCTCTCCGGCGGCGAGCGCCAGCGCGCGTCGATCGCGATGGCGATCGCGTGCGGGCCGAAGCTCCTGATCGCCGACGAGCCGACGACCGCGCTCGACGTCACCGTCGCCGCCGCGGTCTTCGATCTGCTCGGCCG
>CAZQHA010000602.1:0-2866 GCA_964592795.1 uncultured Planctomycetaceae bacterium
GATGCGACGAGATCCCCGGGCGTGAGCGCGATGAGCGGCGGCGGCAGCGCGCGCTCTCTCACTCGTCGATCTCGACCAGGTAGCCGAGCTCGCGCAAGAGCGACTGCGTCCTGCGCAGCGTCGCGTTGCTCTTGAGGCGCGTGCGCCGCTCGTCGATCACCTCGCGCACGAGCGGCTTGACGCCCGGATCCTGCTGGAAGCGCTTCATGTGCTCCACGCTTCCCGCGGTCACGGTGTGGTCGGTCGAAAGGTGCATCAAGCCCGCTTGCGACGCCCAGTCGCGGATCGAGAACAAGACGTTCTGCGGCACCGGCGTGCGCGAGTGGCTCTCCAGCGTGTGCACGATGCGCTTCAGGAACATCCCTTCCGTCAGCGCGCGGTGGATCGACTTCTCGCTGATCCGGAAATGGAAGAGCGAGCCGAGCTTCTCGCGCATGCAGAAGCGGTCGAGGTCGTGCACGAGCTCGCCGTCGTCGCCCGTCGGGAACATGACGACCTCGAAATCGGGCGTCACGACGAGGCTGCCGACCATCGGCGCGCCCTCGGGCGATCCGTCGAGCACGCCGAGCAAGCGGGCGCCGATGCGCGTCAACCGCAGCGCGACGGGCCGCCCGGACTTGTCGTAGCCGAGGTCGACGACGCCCAGGACGTGCAGGCGCTGCCGCATCCAGCCGGCGAGGTTCCACGCCATGCGCTGGATGTCCTCCATCGGCGTGTACTGGCCGGCCGAGAGGCGCGCCGCGAAGTACTCGTCGACGAGCAAGTCGTCGAGGCTGCAGATGTAGGTGTTGCGCGCCAGGAACGGCAGGTACATCAGGTCGTACCAGACGCCGGGCTCGACGCGCTTCAGGAGGCGCATGAGGATCTTGCGCATCCTCACCTGGTGGTAGTGCTCGCCGGGCAGACCGCGCTCGTCGATCGCGTACTCGAGCAGCGCCTTGAGCTTGTGGTCCAGATCGCGCGGCTCCCACTCGCGCCCGGAGGCGGTGAGCGCGAACGTGCGCTCGCCGGTCGACTCGATCAGGTGCGAGTGGCGTGCGAAGTCGAAGATGAACGAGAGCACGTCGCCGCGCGACAGCTCGCGACCGGGGTTCGGGATCAGCTCCTCCTGGATCTTCTTCTCGGTCGTCTTGAAGATCTCGCCGCGCATCGTGAAACGCACGTCGTGATCGAGGATGAAGCCGATGAAGCGCGAGATGTTCGACGCCAGGTCGACGCCGAGCGCCGCCTCCTCGTGCGGTCGATCGGGATCGCCGGGCACGGCGACGCGGCGCAGGTACGCGAGCGCGACCTCGTTGAACACGAGCAGCGTCTCGTCGTTGTGGTGGATGCCGTAGCGGCCGAGCTCGAGCCGCTCCACGGTGCCCACGAGCGAGTCCTCGAGCACGCGCGCCGTGCGCCGTCCGTCCCACGAGAAGTCGATCTCCATGCGATCGAAGAGGCTCTTCGGGAGGATGCCGCCGAACTCGACGATGGTCTTCTCGATCAGGCCGCGCAGTCCGTCGGGCAGGCGCTCGATGCGCGTGACGCACGCGGCCTCGTTGACGTACATCTTGTAGAGCTCGCGCACGCGCGACGGCGGCAGTCGCGACGGGCGCGCGGGATCGTCGCACAGTCGGTCGAGATGGCCGCGCAGGGTGAAGATGTCGAAGATGCCGCGGCGCCGCGCGCGGCGCTGGCGCAGGATCGCGTCGCCGAGGTCGGGCGGGATCGCCGACGTGCGCGCCGCGCTGCCGTTGCTGCTCGGGCCGGAGACGTCGACCAGCAGCGCGTGCCGGTGCAGCACCGCGAGGCTCGCCTCGAGGTCGTAGCGCGAAAGGTACGCGAGGCTCCGCGCGTTGAGCAGCTCGGAGAGCCCGCACTGGTAGCGCGCCGAGGAGAGGTGCAAGTCGAGGATCGCGTGCAGCCGGCGCGAAAGCCCCTGCACGCGGGCCTCGACGATGGCCGGGTCGGACATCCATTGCGCGACGTGCCGTCGGATCTCGGACGCGTCCTCCGGCACCTTGCCCGCGGCCTTGCCCGACCAGAAGCGGTAGAGCTCCGGCAGCGCGGATTCCGACAAGGCCGCGAGGGCCTCGCGGATCGGGAGGCGCGAATGCTTGTGATTTCCCCCGTGCAGGTGCGCAGCCGCCGCGGGAAGCGACGGACGCCGCGCTTCCGGTCTCTCCGCTTCTTGCGAGCTCATCGTGGCTCCGTCGAGAGCGACGCCTCCAACGCTTCCGATTCCATGATCTCGTACGTGTAGCCTTGCTCCGTCAAGAAGAGCTGGCGCCGTTGCGCGAAGTCCTGGTCGCGCGATCCGAGGGTGACGATCGAGTAGAACATCGCGCCCGAGCCGTCGGACTTCGGCCGCAGGATGCGCCCCAGGCGCTGCGCTTCCTCCTGGCGCGAGCCGAACGTGCCCGAGATCTGGATCGCGATGTTCGCGTCCGGCAGATCGATCGCGAAGTTGCCCACCTTGGACACGAGGAGCAACTTGATCTCTCCCGAACGGAACGCCGCGTACAGCCGCTCGCGCTCCGCCGTCGGCGTCTTGCCCGTGATCAAGTCGGCCTTCAGGTGGCGCGCGAGCGCGGTCAGCTGCTGGATGTACTGGCCGATGATCAGCACGTGCCCGCCGGGATGCTTCGCGATCAGCTTCTCGACGACCGCGAATTTCGCAGGGTTCTCCGACGCCACGCGGAACTTGCCGCGCGCGTCCGCCGCGGCGTAGGACGAGCGCATCGACGGCTCGAGCGGCACGCGCACTTCGACGCAATGTGCGGTCGCGATGAAGCCCTGCGCCTCGAGAACCTTCCACGGCACGTCGCAGCGCTTGGGCCCGATCAAGCAGAACACCTCGTCCTCCTTGCCGTCCTCGCGCACG
>CAZQHA010000603.1:0-2864 GCA_964592795.1 uncultured Planctomycetaceae bacterium
GGTCGGCAAAAGCTCGGGCCCCGCGGCCGCGGCTCCCTTCTATAAGGAAGCGCGGCTAGCGGTCGGCGTCCGTCACCCCGGCGCCACGGCGATCGGGGGGCGAGGGGCGCGCCGGGCGGACGAACCTCCACGTCTCGATCTGCTCCATGAGGTGCTTCACTCCGGCGAGGAGCTGGGGATCCTCGCCGTGCACCATCTTCGCCGGATCGTCGACGACCTCGATGTCGGGCGCGACACCGTAGCCCTCGACGCCCCACGTGCCGTCGGTCTCGTAGAACGCGAAGCGCGGAACGGCGATCGACGAGCCGTCGATGAACGACGGATTGCCCGACAGGCCGACGAGCCCGCCCCACGTGCGCATCCCGATCAACGCTCCGAGCTTCGCTTGCCGGAAGTAGTACGGGAACGCGTCGCCGCCCGAGCCGGCCGAGCCGTTGATCAGCATCGCCTTCGGCCCGTCGTGCGCGACCGGAGGCCAGACCCAGTCCTCGCCGTGACGCACGGCCCAGAAGTTCGTGATCGGGCGATTCAGGAGCTCGATGAACCGCGTCGGCACTTGTCCGCCGCCGTTCCAGCGCTCGTCGATCAGGAGCGCGTCCTTGTGGTACTGCGAGAGGAATTGCCGCACGAGCTCGCGCTGGCCGACCTGCGTGGTGTCGGGCACGTGGATGTATCCGACTCTGCCGCCGGACAGCGCGTCGACGAATCGGCGGTTCGCTTCGACCCACTCGCGGTAGCGCAAATCGCCCTCGCTGCCGAGGGTCTTCACGAGCACGCGACGCGCGCTCGCGTCGATGCGCGGCACGGTGCTCACCGTGAGCTCGACGACGCGCTCCGCCTTGCCGACGAACGCGGCGTACACGTCTTCGTTCACGTCGATCTTCCGCCCGTCGACCGCGAGCAGATAATCACCCTCGCGCACGTCGACGCCCGGCTCCGAGAGCGGTGAGCGCCCGTCGGTGTCCCCGGGCGCACCGCGCACGACGCGCGCGATCTTGTACGCGCCGTCCCCGAGCTCGAAATCGCACCCGATGAGCCCGGTTCTCACGCCGTCGGGCGCGCGCTCGGGAATGCCCGGCCCACCCTCGTTGTACGCGTGGCCGACGTTGAGCTCGGCGATCATCTCGCCGAGCAGGTAGTCGAGGTCGTCGCGGTTCGTCGCGTGCTCGAGCGCGCGAGCGTAGCGCACGTAGACCGCGCGCCAATCGTGGCCGTGCATCGTGGGCTCGTAGAAGAAGTCGCGCATGATCCGGTACGCGTCGGCGAGGATCTGCTCCCATTCGCGGCGTGGATCGATCTCCATCGTGAGCCCGGAGAAGTCGACCTTGTCCGGGTCCTTCTGGTCGGGCGCGGCGTCGATCACGGCGATCGTCTCGTCGGCGAGCTGCACGAGCAGCTTGTCGCCGTGCGGAGCGATCCCGAAGTCGGCGACGTCCTCGAGCACCGTCTTCTCCTCGCGCTCGTCCGGATCGCTCGAGAGCTTGAACTCGACGAGCGTGCCGCCGCTCGGCTCCTCGTCTTCGTCGTCGCCCTCGGACGGCTTGCTGCCGGCGCGCGGTCCGCGCAGGTAGTACACGCGGCCCTCGGCGCCGGCGAGGCTGCCGATCACACCCGGGTCCACCGGCAGCTCGAGCACGCGCGATTCGAATCCCGCGACGTCGATCGTGACCGGCGCGACCGCCGTCGGCTCGTCCTCGGAGGACTCCTCGTCCTCGGTCGGCTCGTCGTGCTCGGTCTCGTCCGGTTCCGACGGCGCGAGCACGTTCTTCACCCCCGCGTGCAGCGGCGCCGCCATCAAGTTCGTGCCGTTCGTGTACACCCACGTCTCGTCGAGTTCGGCGTAGATCGGATCGAACGTGCGCGACGACACGAAGTACAGCCACTCGCCGTTGCGATCGAACACGGGTTCGCGGTCGTAGAAGCGACCGGACGTCGCGGCGTGGAGCTCGCCCTTCGTCACGTCGTACAGGTGGATCGCGGAGAGACGTGACTGGAGAGGACGGAGGCTCATCGCGAGCCATCGGGAATCGGGCGACCAATCCGCCTCGATCGTTTCACCGGAGCGGTTGGTCGCGACCCGTTTCAACTCACCCGTCGCCAGGACGAAGTGCCACAGCTCGCCGGCATCGTTCGCGAACACGAGGCTCTGGCTGTCCGGCGCCCAGCGCGGCGCCTCCTTCCAACCCGGACCGATCTTCGTCAGCGTCTTCTCGTCGACGTCCTCGCTGTCGCCGGGCCAGCGGAACGCGCGTCCGTCGGCGCGGCGCACCGCGAGCTCGTACTCGCCGCTGCGATCGGAGAAGTAGGCGATCCACCGGCCGTCGGGGCTCCACGCCGGACCGCGTTCGGCGATGCCGTCGCTCTGCGTCAAGTTGAGCGTCGCGCCTTCGCTGGCCGAGACGGTGAACACGTCTCCGCGCGCTTCCACGGCGAGCCGGCGGCCGTGCGGACCGAGGTCGGCTCCGGCGATGCGGTCCTCGACGTCGTGAGTCTGTTTCGCGAGGCGCGGTCGATCGCCGGGGATCGTGATCTCGACCGCGACCGACTTGCCGCTGGCGAACTCGTAGCGGTGGATGCGGCCGGCATGCTCGAAGACGATGTCGTCGGGACCGACCGAGGGGAAACGCACGTCGTCGGTGAACTTCGTCACCTGTGTCGGGTTCTGGCCGCGCGCGTCGCACTTCCACAGGTTCGTGTGCGCGCCCGCGCCGCGGTCGGAGAGGAAATAGATCTCGTTCCCGTGCCACATCGGCAGCGCGTCGGTGCCGGGGAAGTCGGTCAGCCGCCGCGACTCGAACGTCTCGATGTGGAAGAGCCAGACGTCCTGCGCCATGCCGCCTTGGTAGCGCTTCCACGTGCGGAAC
>CAZQHA010000604.1:0-2858 GCA_964592795.1 uncultured Planctomycetaceae bacterium
AAGGGCGGGATCCAGTTCCTCGCCTCGGGCGGCGGGATGCAGATCATCGAGGGCCCGGGCGGGATGCTGAAGGACAACAACGACTTCGCGCTGGCGCTGTGCATGGCGCTGCCGATGCTCTTTCACCTGGGGCTGGCGGAGAAGCGCCCGATCCTGCGGCGCACGCTGATCGCGATGGTGCCGCTGACGATGATGACGATCATCGCGACGCACTCGCGCGGGGCGTTCCTGTCGATGTCGATGGTGGTGCTCGTCCTGATCTGGCGCTCGCAGAACCGCCTGGCCGGGCTCTCGGTCGGACTCCTGATCGTCGTGGCCGGCGTCATCGGGATGCCGCAGAAGTACAAGGAGCGCCTCGCGACCATCGGGTCGTACCAGACGGAGGGCTCGGCGCGCGGACGCCTCGACGCGTGGGCCGTCGCGGGCAACATGATCGTGCAGCACCCGGCCCTGGGCGTGGGCTTCGAGCAGTTCCAGCGCAACTACCAAGCGTACGACCCGAAGAGGACCGTCGACGGGCGCACCGGATCGGGCACGCGCGTGACGCACAACACCTACCTGCAGGTCTGGGCCGAGTGCGGCACGCCGGTGTTCCTGCTCTTCATGTGCCTGATCTTGCTGACGTTCCTCGACCTCTGGCGAATACGCAAGGAGGCCAAACGTCTCTACTACTCGAGCTGGATCCTGTCGTACACGACCATGTTCGAGGCCTCGCTCGTCGCGTTCTGCACCGGCGCGATGTTCCTGAACCGCGCGAACTTCGACCTCTTCTACCACCTCGTCGCGATCGTGATCGTGTTCGGTCGCGTCGCGCGCGAGTCGATGCGCTCGGGCGACACGGTCGTGGTGGAGCACGCCGGCCGCGGCACGCTGCACGCGATCGAGGAGCGCGGCTTCGGCCGCAAGCCGCGTCGCAACGGGTTCGATCGGCGTCCGGTCGTCCCCGGGCCGGCGCTGGGCGGCGGGTTCTAGCGTGTGCGGTCTCACCGGCATCGCGCGGACCGATCCCACCGCGCGTCCGAGCGAGGAGCTCCTGCGCGCGATGGCGCGCACGATCGAGCACCGCGGTCCGGACGACGAAGGGATCCTCGTGCGCGGCCCGCTCGGCCTGGGCTTCCGGCGCCTCTCGATCATCGACGTCGCCGGCGGCCATCAGCCGATCTACAACGAGACCGGTGACGTCGCCGTCGCCTGCAACGGCGAGATCTACAACTTCCAGGAGCTGCGCGCCGAGCTCGAAGCGGCCGGCCACACGTTCCGCACGGGCAACGACGCCGAGACGATCGTGCACCTCTACGAAGAGCACGGCGCGAGCCTGGCGGAGCACCTCGTCGGCATGTTCGTGTTCTGCGTCTTCGATTGGCGCGATCCCAAGGAACCGCGCCTCCTGCTCGGACGCGATCGCATCGGCATCAAGCCGCTCTACTTCGCTCGCACGCGGGATGCGCTCTACTTCGCGAGCGAGCCCAAGGCCATCCTCGCCAGCGGCGCGCTCGATCGAAAGCTGCGCGGCCGCGCGCTGCTCGATTACCTCGTGACCGGGTACACGACCGGCCGCGAGTCGGCGTGGGACGGGATCGAGCGCGTTCCGCCGGCGTGCACGCTGTCGTGGAGCCCGCGCCGCGGCATCGAGATCGAGCGCTACTGGGACCTGCCGACGGACGCGCTGCGCGAGCCCGCGAGCGCGGAGGAGATCCTGACCTGGGTCGACCGCGTCGTCGCCGACCATCTGCTGTCCGACGTCCCGCTCGGCGCGTTCCTCTCCGGAGGAATCGACAGCACCGCGGTCGCGGACAGCATGGCGCGCGCGCGCCGATCGGAGCGGCGCGATCACGACGCGCTGCGCACCGGGCTCGTCCTGTGCTCCGTCGGATTCGAGGAGGAGGAGTTCAACGAGCTCGACACGGCGAAGCAGACGGCGGCGCGCCTCACCGCGCTGCACCACACGCGGATCCTCGCGGCCGATCCGACGCTCGCGCGCGATCTCCTGCCGTGGCACTTCGACGAGCCGCTCGCGGATCCTTCGACCGTGCCGACGTACCTCGTGTCGAAGATGGCGCGCGAGCACGTGACGGTCGCGCTGTCGGGCGACGGCGGCGACGAAGTGTTCGCGGGCTACCGCCGCTACGTGTTCGACGTCGCGGAGAACCGCGTGCGCCGCGCGCTCGGCCCCGGCGGCCAGAAGATCCTGGCCCTGGTCGGCAAGGGCTATCCGAAGCTCGACTGGGCGCCGCGCTTCCTGCGCGCGAAGAGCACGCTGTCGAGCTTCGCCAGCGATCCCGCGCGCGCCTACTTCGAGAGCGTGAGCCAGCTCTCGCGCGCGAGCGCGTTCGCGGTGCTCGCGCCGGATCTCGCCGGCGCGCTCGAGGACCACGATCCGTTCACGGCGTTCGCGGAGCACTACGAGAAGCCCGCGATCGACGACCCGCTCTACCGCGCGCAGTACGCCGACTTCCACGGCTTCCTGCCCGACCAGATCCTGGTCAAGGGCGACCGCGCGTCGATGGCGGCGTCGCTCGAGGTGCGTCCGCCGTTCCTCGACCACCGCTTCGTCGAGCGGTTCGTGCATCTGCCGACGCGCGAGAAGGTGCGCGGCCGACGCGGCAAGCACGCGCTGCGCGAGGCGCTGCGCTCGCGCATTCCCGCGAGCGTGCTCGACGGCAAGAAGCGCGGCTTCGACATCCCGCTGCGACAGTGGCTGCGCGGGCCGCTCTCCACCGCGGTCGCCGAATCGATCGAGCGGCTTCCGGGCGATTGGTTCCGCCGCGACGTCCTGCGCGAGAAGCACGCAGAGCATGCGTCCGGCTTCGCCGACCACTCGCACCTCTTGTGGAGCCTCTTCGTGCTCGAGTGCTGGC
>CAZQHA010000605.1:0-2857 GCA_964592795.1 uncultured Planctomycetaceae bacterium
CACGCTGCGCCCCGGCCCGGCGACGCTCGTGATCACGCGGACCGCCGTCGACGCGCGCGGGAACGAGCGCTCGAACGTCGAGATCACGTCCTGCGGCGACATCCCGCGGCTGGAGCTGACGCGCGGCGCGACCCTCGAGACCGAGCTCGCCACGCTCGATCTGCCGTTCTCGGACGCCGCGCTCGCCGTGCGAATGCGCGTCGAGCTCGAATTCCGCTCCGGGACGTTCGTGCGGGACGGCGAGGACCTGCCGGCTCAGCGACTGCGCGTCGCGGCCGGCGAAGCGACCGCGCGCACGGCGGCGCTCGAAGCGGCGGGGCCGGTGGAGCCCGGCGCGCTGGCCGCGCTCGCGTCCCCCGGCAAGTTCAGCGCGACGAGCGCGCTCGAGATCGCGGTGCGCGTTCCGCCCGAGGCGCGCGAGCGTGCGCTCGACGCGCTGTGGCCGCTCGTCGGCACGCTGCCGGAGGTCGAGGTGAAGCGACTCGTCCCCGCGCTGCGCTGGCTGGCGCTGACGTCCGAGCCCGGCGGAGGCGCGGAAGCGTGGCGCGCGTACCTGCGAAACCGTAGCGTCGCGCGCGCGCCCGGCCCGAAGCGCGAGCGGCTCGATCTGCCCGACTTCGCGCCGGACGAAGCCCAGAGCCGGCTCGTGCTCGAGCCAGGACGCGATCGATGAGCATCGACCTTCGCGAGGAGCTCGCGATCTTCAAGCGCGGCGTCGTCGACCTGATCGAGCCCGCGGAGCTCGAGAAGCTCCTCGAGAAGAGCCGCGCCACGCGAAAGCCGCTGCGGATCAAGTTCGGCATGGACCCGTCGTCGGCCGACTTGCACGTCGGCCACGCGATCCCGCTGCTCAAGCTGCGCGCTCTGCAGGAGCTCGGCCACCAGATCGTGCTGATCGTCGGCGACGCGACGGCGATGGTCGGCGACCCCAGCGGGCGCAACAAGCTGCGGCCGCAGCTGTCGCGCGCCGAGGTGGAGAAGAACCTCCTCACGTACGTCGAGCAAGCCGGCAAGGTGCTCGACATCTCGATTACGGAGATCCGCCGCAACTCGGAGTGGTTCGACAAGATGTCGTTCCAAGACGTCTTGAAGCTCGCCGGGCGGATGACGGTCGCGCGCATGATCGAGCGCGACACGTTCCAGAAGCGCATCGCGGAGAACGAGCCGATCGGCATCCACGAGCTGCTCTATCCGCTCATGCAGGGCTGGGACTCGGTCATGATCCGCTGCGACATGGAGCTCGGCGGCACCGATCAACTGTTCAATCTCCTGCGCGGCCGCGACCTGCAGCGCGAGGAAGGGCAGCCCGGCCAAGTGTGCTTCACGACGCCGCTGATCAACGGCCTCGACGGGCGCAAGATGAGCAAGAGCTACGGCAACGCCGTGGGGCTCACCGATCCTCCGCACGAGATGTTCGTGAAGATCATGAAGATCGACGACTCGGCGATGGGGGATTGGTTCACGATGCTGACGCGCGTGCCGGCGGGCGAGATCGAAACGCTGCTGGCGGGGGATCGGCGCGCGGCGAAGGTTCGCCTGGCGGAGGAGATCACCGCCTTTCTGCACGGCAAGGACGCCGCGCGCGCGGCGCACGAGCGCTTCGATCGCGAGTACCGCGACCGCGAGCTGCCGCAAGACATCGCGGAGTTCGCGTGGCCCGAGCACGCGCAGGGCAAGCCGTTGCCGCTCCCGAACCTGTTGCGCGACGTGAAGCTCGTGAGCACGACGTCCGAAGCGCGGCGCATGATCGAGCAAGGCGGCGTGCGCGTGCAGGGCGCGGTCGTGCGCGATCTCGCGCACGCGGTCGCCGAGGGTGACTTGCCGGTGCTGCTCCAAGTGGGCAAGCACAAGTTCGCGCGCGTCAAAAGCGGCTAGAGGGCTCCCGGAGCTCGCTGGGGCGCGGATACACTCGGCGGCGTCTCGCCGTGACGGAGCGCTTCGCACGCGGAGCGCGGATGCTTCGAACTCGCATCGAGTCGATCCAGCTCGCTCGAAAGGACGCTTCCCATGCGCATCCGATCCATTGCTCGACGTTTCGTTCTCGGTTCGTTCGCGGTTCTGCTGCCTGCTCCTGCGCTGGCGGGCGGCACGGTCTGGTACGTCGACGCCGCGATCGCCGATGGAGATGGAACGAGCTGGGCGAGCGCTTTCCACAACGTAGCGCCCGCGGTCCTGACGGCGGCTTTCGGTGATGAGGTGTGGGTGGCGCAAGGGACGTACGAGGTCGCCATGTCCGGCCTTCGTCTGAAGCGCGGCGTGCGGATCCTGGGCGGATTCGTGGGTGGCGAGACGCTCGCTTCGGAGGCCGACCCGGTCGCCCACCCGACGATTCTCTCGGGTGGCGTGTCCGGCCCAAAGCACATCGTGGTGGGGCCGCTCGCGAAAGCCGGCGGGCTCGCCGTCCTGGAAGGGTTCGTGATCACGGGCGGCAACGCGAACGACGTGTTCCCGCCTTCCGATGGATACGGCGGCGGAATGTTGCTCGAAGACATCGGAGACGTCCACGTTCGGCGCTGTGTCTTCCGCGACAACTACGCCATGTCCGGCGGCGGCGCGGTCGCCTTCGACAACAGCGAGGCGCGCTTCGTCGACTGTGTGTTCGAGGACAACATCGGCGGTACGTCCGGCGGCGTGCTCGAACTGATGCACACGGGAGGATTCATCACGACGCGTGTGGTGCTGGACCGCTGCGTGCTCCGCGGCAACACCGCGGAGCGCGGCGGTGCGATCTCGGTGTCCGGCGGCAACCTGCAGCTGCTCAACAGTGTCGTCGACGGCAACATTGCGACGGGCCCGGGGGGCGGCGGCGGGGCTTGGGCCACCGCGGGCGGTTTCCTCTTCGTTCGAAACTGCACGA
>CAZQHA010000606.1:0-2850 GCA_964592795.1 uncultured Planctomycetaceae bacterium
ACCCTTCGTCGACGGATCGCCAGGGCACCATCGCCGGCACCCATGTGCGCGCGCGCGCCTCGCACGCGCCGAGGCGGATCGGACTGAAGAGCCGGCTCGCGCGCGCTTCGTCGCGCGTGGGCCAGCGCGTCGGCGGGATGTGCTTGAGCCCGGGGTGCGGCCGGGGAGTCCGTGCGTCGCTCACGAGCAGAGCATGGTACGAGCGCGGGCTCGTGGGCACACTCTGCCTCATGACCACCTCGCACGTCGCACTCGTCACGGGCGCGGGCCGCGGGATCGGCGCCGCGATCGCGCGGCGACTGGCGCGTGAAGGAGTCGCGGTGTTGCTCGCGGCGCGCAGCCAAGCCGCGTGCGCGGAGCTCGCGCAGGCGATCCGCGCGTCTGGCGGTTCGGCGTGGCCGCTCGAGCTCGACGTCGGCGATCCCGCCTCGATCGAGCGGGCGACGGCGCGCGGTCGGGAGCTCGCGCAGGGTCGCGGGCCGATCGATTGGCTCGTCAACAACGCCGGCATCGCGGAGACGGCGCCGCTCGTCGGCGAGGATCGAAAGCGAGCCGATGAGCTCTACGAGCGCCACATGACGATCAACTTCCATGGCCCGCGCCGCATGATCGAGGCGCTCGCGCCCGACATGATCGAGCGTGGCTACGGACGCATCGTGAACATGGGCTCGTCGGCGAGCTTGCAAGGCTATCCCTACGCGTCCGCTTACGCCGCGTCGAAGCACGCGTTGCTCGGCTACAGCCGATCGGCGGCGCTCGAGCTCGCTCGATCCGGCGTCGCGGTGAGCATCGTGTGCCCGCACTACGTCGATTCGCCGATGACCGACGCGACCGTCGCGCGGATCGTGTCGAAGACGAAGCGCGGCGAGGACGACACGCGGCGGTTCCTCGCCGGGCAGAACCCCGGCGGCTCGTTGATCACCGTCGAAGAGGTCGCCGAGGTGACGTGGCAATTGCTGGCGAGCGACGAGACCGGCGCCGTCGTCGAGCTCGTCGGCCGCTCGGGATCGAAGCCGGCGGCGGACTCGGTTCGCTGGCGCGAGCGCGCCGCCTCCCTGAAGCGATGAAGATCGACAACGTTCAACCGGCGGGGTGGAAGGCGCCCAAGGGCTACAGCAACGGCGTCACGGTGTCGGGCGCGGGCAGCTGGCTCTTCGTCGCCGGTCAGATCGCGTGGGACGCGCAGCAGAAGCTCGTCGGCGGTGACGACTTCGCGGCGCAGTTCGCTCAAGCCTTGCGCAACGTCGTGTCGATCGTGAACACGGCCGGCGGCGATCCGCAGCACATCGTGCGCATGACGATCTACGTGAAGGACAAGCGGCGGTACCTCGCGTCGACGAGCGCCGTCGGAGCGGCGTGGCGCGAGATCGTCGGCAAGCACTATCCCGCGATGGCGCTCGTCGAGGTGAAGGACCTGCTCGAGGACGGCGCGCTCGTCGAGATCGAGGCGACGGCGGCCCTGGGATGATCAGCGGAAGGCTGGCGTTCGCTCTCGCGCTCCTGCCGCCGATCGGCGCGGTGCTCGCGGGCGCGTTCTGCTGAGGCCACCCGCTGAAGGTGATCGGTCAGATCACCCTGCTCCTCGGCACGCCGGGCGCCGCGGTCGCCGCGATCGTGGCGCTCCGCGGCTCGCCGGATCGGGCGTGGGGGCTCGGCGCGGCGCTGCTCGCGGTCCTCGAATTGATCTTCTTGCTCGCGATCCTGATGATCCCGAGCGCGTGAATCCCAATCACTTTCGCTATAGCGAGGCCGGCGGCGTCGCCACGCTGCGCCTCGATCGCCCCGAGCGCCTCAACGCGCTCACCTTCGATTCGTACGCCGAGCTGACCGATGCGTTCCGCGTGCTGCGCACGCGCGATAGCGTGCGCTCGGTCGTGATCACCGGCACCGGCCGCGCGTTCTGCACCGGCGGCGACGTCAAGGACATCATCGGCAAGCTGCTCGACGCTCCCGAGCACGAGGTCCACGCGTTCACGCGCATGACGTGCCGCTTGATCGAGAACATGCGCTTCCTCGAGAAGCCCGTGATCGCGTCGCTCAACGGGACGACGTGCGGCGCGGGCGCGGTGATCGCGGCCGCGGCCGACGTGCGCCTTGCGAGCGACACGGCGAAGATCGCGTTCCTGTTCACGAAAGTGGGCCTCTGCGGCGCGGACATGGGCGCGGCGTGGCTCCTGCCGCGCATCGTCGGGCTGGGACACGCGAGCGAGCTCTTGATGACCGGCGAGTTCATCTCCGCGGCGCGCGCGTACGAGATCGGGCTCTACAACAAGGTCGTGCCCGAAGCCGAGCTCGCGGCGGTCACCGAGGATTGGGCGACCCGCCTCGCCGCCGGGCCGAGCATGGGGCTCGCGCTGACGAAGCGCATGCTGAACCAGGAAGCGTCGATGACGCTCGCGGACGCGCTGCAAGCGGAGGGCTGGGTGCAGGCCGAGTGCATGGCGCATCCCGACTACCGCGAGGCGCACGCCGCGTTCGTCGAGAAGCGCGCGCCGAACTTCGTGCGGAACCGGCCCGGGAGCGCGCGTTCGTGACGCACGCGCTGATCGAGAGGGCGCGCGAGCTCGGGCGACAGGTCGCGCCGCAGCTCGCGGAGCTCGACGAGACCCCCGCCGCGAAGCGCGCGCTCGCCGCGCTGGGCGAAGCGGGCCTCGCCGCGTGGACGGTCCCCGAGCGCGACGGCGGCGCGCCGACCGGCGGGCTCGCGCCGAGCGAAACGGTGTCGGTGCGCGCGCTGTGCGCGCTGCGCGAGGAGCTCGCGTGGCACAGCGGCATGCTCGACGTGATGCTCGTGATGCAGGGCCTGGGCTCGTATCCGATCGCGCTCGGCGGCTCGAAGGAGCTGCGCGC
>CAZQHA010000607.1:0-2848 GCA_964592795.1 uncultured Planctomycetaceae bacterium
CGGGCACTCGGCTCTGGTGCTGCCGCGGCCGTGCAGCCGCGCGCGCGATCCAGTGCCCGACCTCGTACAGGATGATCATCGGCACCGTCATCAAGATCTGCGAGTAGTAGTCGGGCCCGGGCGTCACGATCGCCGCGACGAACAGCGCGCCGACGAGGAAGTGCGGCCGGTAGCGCGCGTACGTCGCCGGCTCGACGATGCCGATGCGCGACAGGAAGATCATCACGATCGGGATCTGGAACACGCAGCCCATCGCCAGGCACATCGTCGACAGGAAGCTGAAGTACTGCTCGACGCCGATCATCGGCTTCACGAGATCGAGCGACAGGGTCGACGTCAGCGCGTACATCCCGACCGGCACGACGAGGAAGTAGCAGAACAGGACGCCGCACAGGAAGAGCAAGAGGCTGAACGGGAAGTACGCGCTCACCGCGCGTTTCTCGTGCGAATAGAGGCCGGCCGCGACGAACTGCCACAGCTGCCACAGCACGTACGGCGAGCCGATGAACAGCGCGAAGTAGATCGAGTTGTTCAGCACGAAGAAGAACGCGTCGCCGATGCCGAACATGTTCGGCCGCGGATCGATCCGATCGCGCAGCTCGCGGTTGGCGGGGTCGTCGCTCGTGAAGAGCTCCGAGCGCTTCATCCCCGGGTTCTCCGCGAGGCGGGTCTCCGCCTTCTCGACCTGCTCCGCGTTCAGCCGCTCGACCGCGACGCGCCAGGGCCACAGGACGCGCTCGGCGATCGCCTCGTTGAACCACCACGCGATGCCGAACGCGACCAGCAGCACGACGACGCACTTCAAAAGGCGCTTGCGCAGCTCCTCGAGGTGCTCCCCGAGGGTCATGCGCGAGCCTTCCAAGCTGTCGTCGTCGTCGGCCATGCTCCGCGAACGCTGTCCTCCGAAAAGCACGCGGGCGGGCGCTGTGCGTGCCCGCCCGAGCCTGTGACTATCTACCGATGGATCGGCTGGGCCGAATCAGAACCGGAAGTATTGGCGCAGGTCCTTCAGCTGGACGATCTGCACGCCGGCAGCGACGGCGTCCTTGTACACCGGCAGGTCGGACGGCGCGATCGGTGTTTCCAGCGGTTGACCGTTTTCGTCGACGTACATCTCCGAGCCGACGATCAGGAAGTCGGTCGAGTCGTTCAGGGTCTTCTGCACCGTGACGCCCATGTTCTTCAGCAGCGCCGCCAGCTCCCCTTCGTTGACGCCGCCCGAGAAGCGGCCGACGAGCAGCGCGTGGCGCTCGCCGGTCGGGTCGAAGAGCGGATTGAAGACGACGTCGCCGACCACCGGCGGATCGAACGGATCGCGCTGGTCGAGGAAGGCGACCTCGGCCATCTCCGGCTCGACGCGCGTGACCTCGGCCCACGACTTCACGGGCTTGGGGCTCGTGCTCGAGCCGCCGGAGACCACGCGGAAGCGCGTGCCGACCGACAGGCGGTTCTTGGCGCCGAGGCTGATCCAGCCCAGGCCCAGGTCCTGCGACACGCCGAGCACGCGGCCGTCGGCCGCCTCCGGCTCCTTCGTGAACGGGTTCAGCTTGCGGCCTTGCTCGTCGAGGCGCGTGCGCAGCGATTCCTTCTCGCGCTCGTACTGGCGCTTCGAATCCTCCATCGCGGTCTGCGTGGAGCGCCACTTCGCGTCGCGATCCTTCAGGCTGTCGCGCGCTTCCGCGAGCTGACGCTCGAGGTCGGCCTGCATGTCCGTCTTGGCTTGCTCGGTGTCGGCGAGCTGGCTGCGGAGCGACGCGAGCTCCCGGGCGTTCGCGTCGTTGAGATCCCGCATGTTCTTCGTGAGCTCGTCGTTCTTCGTCTGCAGGCCCGCGATCTGGGTCGTCAGGTCCGAGACCTTGCCCTTCTGCGCGTTGTAGGCCGTGATGATGACGGGCATCGCCTTCTGGAAGGAGGTGATGGAGGGATCGATGTCGGGGAACGTCGCACGCAGCGTGTTCAGCCCCTCCGTCAGCGCCGTGATCTCGGTGCGCGATTGGCCCTGCGACTCGTCGTAGTAGCCAACCACCTTCGACATGTTTTGGATCTGGGTCAGCTGCTCGGTCAGGCGCGGCTCGAGGTCCGCGACCTTGGCCTCGGCTCTCTCCGCGCGCAGCTTCTCGTTGGTGACTTCCTGGCTGACGAGGAAGAACATCACGGCCATCGCGAGGAACGCGACAACGGCGCCGATCATCCAGACGACGCTGACCTTCGCGGCACCACGTTCGGAACGATTCATCATCCTGAAACCTCTCAAGGGCGCCGGCCGGCCGGCAAAAGGGGGCATGGTGATACCGCACGAGACCTCGTCCCGGCAAGACCTTTCAATGCGCTTGAAGCGGCGGGCCTGCGACCTAACCTGTGCCCACAACGGAACCAGTGGCGCACTACCCCCGCCGCGAGCCCGGGTTTCGAGTGCGGTCCGGCATGCGACGAGCGAGTGAGAGCCACGTGATCGGCGTGCTCGGCGGCGTCGCCTCGGGCAAATCGGCCGTGGCGCGGGCTCTCGCAGGCCCCGAGGGGGTCGTCATCGACGCGGATCGGATCGCGCGGGAGGTGCTGGAGGACGGCGAGGTCAAGGAGGCCCTCGTCGCCGCGTTCGGCCCGTCCGCGCTCGCCGCGGACGGCCGCCCCGACCGCGAGCGGCTGGCGACCCTCGTGTTCGCGTCCCCGGAGAAGCGCGCCGAGCTCGAAGGCTTTACCCACCCCCGCATCCGTGCCAGGATACGCGCAGAGCTCGACGCCGCGCGCGCGCGCGGCGTTCCGCGCATCGTGCTGGACGTTCCGCTGCTCCTGGAGCACGAAGCACAGCACGGGCTCGCGACGCAGTGCCAGACGCTGGTCTTCGTCG
>CAZQHA010000608.1:0-2845 GCA_964592795.1 uncultured Planctomycetaceae bacterium
GGGAGACGACGCGCTCGAGGTGCGCTGCACCGCCGCTTGCCGCGGGAAGACCGGCGTCGAGATGGAGGCGCTCACAGGCGCCGCGGTCGCGGCGCTGACCGTGTACGACATGACGAAGGGGCTCGACCACGGGATTCGCATCGAGGCGGTCGAGCTCCTCGAGAAGCGGGGCGGGCGCTCCGGTGTCTGGAAGAGCCCGGGCGCCGCGCGAGCCCGCCGGCGCTAGCTCGCCGGCCAAGGTGCGAGGAGAACGATGCAGAGCACAGTACAGTCGCGTTCGATGACGGAGAGATATGGATGGACCGCCGCGCACCGCGCGCAGCGCGTGGGCGTGATCGGCGCGACCGGGGCCGTCGGCCGCGAGCTGCTCTTGCTGCTCGACGCCGCGGCCCATCCCGCGGAGCGCATCGACTGCCTGGCGCGCGCCGACACGACGATCGAGATCGCGCCCGGCGTCCGGCGCCGCGTGCGCGCGTTCGAGGCCCAGCGCGACCACGGTTTCGACGTCGCGTTCCTGTGCACGCCCTCCGAGGTGTCGGCGACGCTCGCGCCGGCGCTCGCGTCGCGCGGAGTGCGCGTGGTCGATCTCTCGAGCGCGCACCGCCGGAGCGCCGACGTGCCGCTCGTGATCCCCGAGATCAACGGCGACGAGCTCCTCGCGACGACGCGGCTCGTCGCGAACCCCAACTGCACGACGGCGGTGGCGGCGATGCCGCTCGCGGCGATCGATCGCGCGGTGCGCCTCGAGGAGGTCGTGATCGTCAGCTTCCAAGCCGCGTCGGGCGTCGGCGTGTCCGGTCTGACGACGCTCGCGCGCGAGATGAAGCAAGCGACCGGCGCCAGCGCGCCGGCGTCCGGCGAAAGCCCGTTCCCCGCGCCGCTCGCGCTGAACGTGATCCCGGGCGTCGCCCAGATCGACGCGCACGGCGTCAGCGGCGAGGAGGACAAGGTGATGTACGAGCTGAAGCGCATCCTGCGCCGCCGCGATCTCGGGGTGGAGGTGACGACGACGCGCGTCCCGGTGGAGCGCTGCCACAGCGTCGCCGTCCACGCGAAGCTCGCGCGCGCGATGTCGGTGGGCGAGGCGACCGAGTGCTTGCGATCCGCGCCGGGCGTATCGGTCGCCGCGGACGCGCACGGGCCGCGCCCGCGCGAGTGCGCCGGCACCGACGACGTCTACGTGGGCCGGATTCGCGCGGGAACGCTGTCGGACCGGTCGCTATGCTTCTTCGCCGTCGGCGATCAGCTCCGCAAGGGCGCGGCGCTCAACGCGCTCCAGGTGGCGGCCGCGCTGCCTGCCGGCCGTTAGCGCGCTCGCGAGCGGAACGATCCGTGTCGACCCGGGAGACCACACGACGCATGGACCTGAAACTGATCCAGAGGCTGATCCGCCTCATGAAGGGAGGCGGTGTCGGCGAGCTCGAGCTCGAGGACCGCGAAGCCGGAATCAAACTGCGTCTGAAGCGGGGCGGCGATGCGCCGGTGACCGCGCCGCTGGTTCACGTCATGCAGACCGGGACGCACGGTTCCGTTCCGCCTCCGCCGCCGGCGCCCGCCTCTCCAGCGACGCAGTCACCCGCGGCGACGGCTCCGCTCGTCGGCACGCCGATCGTCAGTCCGATGGTCGGCACCTTCTATCGCGCCTCGTCGCCGGACGCCGAGCCGTTCGTGAAGGTCGGCACCCACATCCAGATCGACTCGCCGCTCTGCATCATCGAGGCGATGAAGGTGATGAACGAGATCAAGGCCGAGGTCGCAGGCGAGGTTCTCGAGATCCTGGTCGAGAACGGCGAGCCCGTCGAGTACGGCCAGCCGCTGTTCATGGTGAAGACCACCTGATGTTCCGCCGCGTATTGATCGCCAACCGCGGCGAGATCGCGCAACGAGTCATCCGCGCCTGCCGGGAGCTCGGCATCGAGACCGTCGCCGTCTACTCGACGGCCGACGCCGACGCGATCTACCTGCGCCAGGCCGACGACACGATCTGCATCGGCCCCCCGCCGGGCGCGAAGAGCTATCTGCACATCCCCGCCATCATCGCCGCGGCCGAGGTCGCGGACGTCGAGGCGATCCATCCGGGGTACGGATTCCTGGCGGAGAACGACCACTTCGCCGAGGTGTGCCGCGCGTGCAAGATCCAGTTCATCGGGCCCGAGCCCGAGACGATCGCGCAGCTCGGCAACAAGGTCGCCGCGCGCGAGCTCGCGCAGCGCGCCGACGTGCCGGTCGTGCCCGGCTCGGACGGGCCGGTGCTCGACGAGAAGTCGGCGCTCCAGGTCGCGCAGTCGATCGGCTACCCGGTGATGATCAAGGCCTCCGCGGGCGGCGGTGGCCGCGGCATGCGCATCGCGCGCAACGATCCGTCGCTGATCGCCGGCTACCACGCGGCGCAGTCGGAAGCCGAAGCCGCGTTCGGCGACGGCACGCTGTACATCGAGAAGCTGATCGAGAATCCGCGGCACATCGAGGTGCAGATCCTCGCGGACCGTCACGGGCACACCGTGCACCTGGGAGAGCGCGACTGCTCGATCCAGCGCCGGCACCAGAAGCTCGTCGAGGAATCGCCGTCGCCGTCGCTGACCACCGACCTGCGCCAGAAGATCTGCCAAGCCGCCGTGCGCGTCGCGAAGGCCGCGCGCTACACGAACGCGGGCACGGTCGAGTTCCTGCTCGCGCGCGACGGCCGCTTATACTTCATCGAGGTCAACGCGCGGATCCAGGTCGAGCACACGGTGACCGAAATGGTGACCGGGATCGATCTGATCCAGCAGCAGATCCTGATCGCGGCGGGGGAGAAGCTGGGCTTCTCGCAGGACGACGTCGTCTCGCGCGGCCACTCGATCGA
>CAZQHA010000609.1:0-2825 GCA_964592795.1 uncultured Planctomycetaceae bacterium
CGCAGCGGGATCGGCCGCGCGCATCGCGGCGACCAGCGCCAGGGCGGCGGGGCCATGCGCCTTGACGACCGCGACCGGGCTCTTGAGCGCGTCGTAGCCGGCCACGCACTCGTCGACCGTGCCACACTCCCGTCCCTCGGGGACGGGGAGGCCGAAGCGGCGGAACACCTGCTTGGCCTGGAACTCGTGGATCTTCATGCGTGCTCGCGCCCTCCCGCGGCGAAAAGCGGCGAGAGTGTACTCACGAAGCCGCGCACGGACCACCGGCCGGCCGCTACCATTCCGCCCGACACATGATGCGCGGCCACTTGCTCGTCGACCGCGACCTTTCCGCAGCGCTCGGTCGCGCGATCCGCTCGGCGCCCGGCGCGCCGGCGCCGACCGCGGAACAGGTCCAGCCCGCGAGCATCGACTTGCGCCTGGGCAAGACCGCGTGGCGCATCCGCGCCGGCTTCCTACCCGGCCGCGCGAGCGTGGAAAGCCGTCTCGCGGATCTCGCGATCGCGCAGCAATCGCTCGAAGGCGAGGGCGCCGTCCTCGAGCGCGGGCTGCTCTACCTCGTGCCGCTCGAGGAAGAGCTCGAGCTCTCCGCGGATCTGCGCGCGCGCTTCAACCCGCGCAGTTCGACCGGCCGGTGCGACATCTTCACGCGCGTCCTGTGCGACGGGCACGCGCGTTTCGACGAAACCCCCGCGGGCTACGCCGGACGGCTGTGGCTCGAGATCGCCCCGCTGTCGTTCCCCGTGCGGTTGCGGCGCGGCGATCGACTCTCGCAGATGCGTCTCGCGCGCGGCGACGCCGCGCTCTCCGCGGCGGAGCTCGAGGCCGTCTGGGAGAAGACGCCGCTCGCGTTCGACGGCGATCAGCCGCTCGCGCGCTCGGATGTCGAGATCGATTCGACGGGCAGCCTCGTGCTGCGCGTCGGATTGAAGGGCCGCGACCCCGCGGGTTGGCGCGCGGCGGCGCACACCGACGTCGTCGAGTTCGGCCGCACCGCGGCGCACGACCCGCGCCAGTTCTTCCATCCCGTGCACGCGCCGGACGGCCGCGCGATCCTCGGGCCCGAGAGCTTCTTCGTGTTCGCGAGCCGCGAGAAGATCCGCATCCCGCCGAACCTCGCCGCGGAGATGCAGGCCGTCGATCTGGGCCTGGGCGAGCTGCGCAGCAACTACGCCGGGTTCTTCGACAACGGGTTCGGATGGCGCGAGGACGCGAGCGGCCGCCCGCTGCCGTGCGGCACGCCGGCCGTGCTCGAGGTGCGCGCGCACGACGTGCCGTTCCTGGTCGAGGACGGCCAGACGTTCTGCCGCCTGCGCTTCTTCCACACGAACGGCCGGCCCGAGCTACTCTACGGCGAACGGCGCGGACCTTCCTACCGCGATCAGGATCTCGCGCTCGCGCGCTGCTTCCAACGGAGCTCGTGATGCAACTCCTCGGGTGTGCGTTCGTGCTCGCGACGCTCGCCCAAGGCGTCGACTGGAAGGAGCTCTGGCGCGCCGGCGCCCGCGCGGAAGCGATCGACGCGCTCGCGGCCGAGGTCGAGCGGCGACCGGACGATCTGGCGCTGCGCCGCGACCTCGTGCGCTACGAGGTCGCCGTGCACCGCTACGTCGCGGCGCTCGAGCACATGAAGCCGCTGGGCGGCGAGGTGCGCGCGATGCGCGCGGTGTCCTTGTTCCGCGTCGGCGACTACGAGAACGCGCTCCTCCATCTTCACAAGACGGACATCAACGAACTGTTGATGCGCATCGACGCGCTGGAGGCACTGGGTCGGTTCGAGGAGTGCGACGCCGAGGTCCTGGAGGCGCGCGCCGGGCCGCGCAAGGACGACGCGCGCGTCCTGGCCTGCGATGGCCGCCGACTCATGCGGAAGGAAGAGCCCGCGCAGGCCGCCGCGGTGTTCCGTCTGGCCGTGGCGGCGGATCCGTGGAACGGCGAGGCGCTCTTCGGTCTCGGGCGCGCCCTGATCGCGAGCGGAGAGCGCGACGCGGGGCTCGAGGCGATGAAGCGCCACCGGGAGCTCTCGCCCAAGCTCGATCGCCTCGATTTCGCGCGCCGCAGCGTCGACCTGGCGCCCGCGCACGCGCCGAACCACACGGCGCTCGGGGATGCCGAACGCGAGCTCGGTCGCCTCGATCGAGCCGAAGACGCGTACCGCAGGGCGGCGGAGCTCGCGAAGTGCCCCGAGCTCGTCCCCAACACGCTCCGCCACGCGCGACTCCTCGCCGAGGACCGGCGCGAGCCGGAGAAGGCGGTCGAGATGCTCCTCGCGTGCGCCGAGCGCTGTCCGGACGCGCGCCTCCACGTGCGCGCCGGCGATCTCTACCGCGAGATGCAGCGCCCGCAGGACGCGCGCGCGTCGTACGAGCGCGCGCTCGCGCTGCGGCCGGACGACGCGAAGATCCGCCAGAAGATCGCGGAGGTGAAGGAGTGACGCGGCGCGCGCACGCGATCCTGGGCGCGCTGCTCGCGGCGTGCCGTGACGAGACGCCGGCGCCGGCGAGCGCGGTGTCGCACGCGTGGTTTCGCGACATCACGGCGGATTGCGGGGTCGACTTCGTCCACGACGCCGGATTCACGAGCGAGAAGCACCTGCCCGAGACGATGGGCGGCGGCGGTGCGCTCGCCGACGTCGACGAGGACGGCGATCTCGACCTCTACTTGATCCAGAGCGGGCCGATGCGACTCCCGGGCTCGCGGCCCGGCGAGTTCTTCGAGCCGCCCGGCCGGCTGCCCAGCAATCGTCTCTTCTTGAACGACGGACGCGCTCGATTCACGGACGCGACCGCGGGGAGCGGCGCCGCGGCGAGCACGCGCAACGGCAT
>CAZQHA010000610.1:0-2816 GCA_964592795.1 uncultured Planctomycetaceae bacterium
GCGCCGACGACCACGAACTCGGTCGCGAGGTCGGAGCCCGCGACGCGCGCGACGACGTTGTCGACGCGGACGGACGCGCGCCGCGTCTTCGATGAGAACGAGACGCGGCGCTCGGCGGTCGGGACGCGGACCGGACGGACGGTGCGGTCGATCGTCGCCGCGATCTCGGCCAGGTCCTGGCCCGCGAGCGACGACGCGGCGTCGAGCGACACCTCGATCACCGGAATGCGTTTTCGCGGATCCTCGTCGTCCGCGTGCTGATCCCAGGACGCCCACGTGTAGCGAAACCCGAGCGCGGGCGGCGCGGGCGCGGAGCCCGGCGAGCTCCGCGCGCCCGACTTCACCGGCGCGGGCGGCGGTCGGCGCGCGACGATCACGCCCGACGCGCCGGCGGTGGCGAGGTCCGAGACCTTCTCCCACAAAGACGCCTCGCGCGTCACCTCGGGACCTTGGAAGCGCTTCGCGTGCCGCGGCTCGCCCTCCAGGATCAGCGCGATCTTCCCCCTCCACGACACGTCGCCGATCTCGTCGTAGTGCTCGGACTTCGATTGGATCCCGAACCCGGCGAAATGGAGCTCGCCCTCCGCGTCTCCCTCGCAGCCCGCGACCGGCACGAAGTCGACGCCGAGCGCGAACTTCCGCGACGTCGCGCCGGCCGTGAGCTCGAGCCTGCAAGCCTCGGCGACCGGCTCGGGCAACGTGCGGTCGAACGACCAGCGCATGCCGGTCGAGCTCGCCTCGATCGGTACGGCTCCGGCGCGCGTGAGCCGGGACTCGATGTACTTCGCCGCGGCTTCGAGCCCGACGCTCGGCGTGTCGCGACCTTCGAGCTCGGGACCGGCCAGGTACGTCGCATCCGACCGGAGATCGTCGAGCAAGAGCGTCGCGTAGCCGCCCGCGTGTCCGCCCGCGTCGACGTGCGACCACGCCGGCACCGCGCAGGCGGAGACGATCCACGCGAGCTGCGCGAGCGCCTTCATTCGCTCGGCACCGCCGCCTGCCCGCGTAGGCGATGGCGGCTTCCATCGCGCGCGAGCTCGATCGGACCGGAGAATTCCCGCGCCGCGCCCATGCGCGCCACGTCGGGGTCCATCTCCGGATAGAAATGCGTCAACAAGAGTCGCTCGCAGCCGGCGGCGCGCGCGAGTCGGCCGGAGCTCGACGGAGTCAGATGGTGCGGGACCCGACGATCGTCGGGGAACGAGCACTCGCACACGAAGAGCTCGGTGTCCCGCGCGAGCCGGGCGAGCGCCGGAGTCTCGCCGCTGTCGCCGCTGTAGGTGACGGATGCGCCGCCGGCGAGGTCCGCGCGCCATGCGAGCGCCTCGGGCGTGTGCTCGGTCGCGGCCCACGAGAGCTCGAAGGGTCCGCACGCGATGCGGCCGTGCGCGCGCGGCTCGACCTCACGCACGGTCGCGCGGTCGAACGCGAGCCAATTGCGATCCCCGTAGAGTTTCGCCCCGCGCTCGAGCCAGGCCCCGAGCCCGCGCGGCCCGACGAGCTCCAGCGCCTGGACTCCCTCGAGGTTCGGATTGCGGCGCGCGAACGCGAGAGCGAGGAGATCCAGGCAATGGTCGGGATGAAAATGGCTGATCACGACGCGCTCGATCTCCGTGAGCGCGATCCCGACCGATGCGAGGGAGCGGATCGTGCCCGGTCCGCAGTCGAACAACGTGACGCGCGAGCGGACCGCGTGCCGCAGCGCGTAGCCCGAGGAGCCGTACCCCGCCCGCGGCAGGATCGAGCCCGCCCCGATCACCGTCCACTCCGCCGACATCGCGCCGACGTTCTAGCGCGGATCGAGGGGTGACGCTCGATTCAGACCGTGAAAACCGCTCGCGACTAAGTCGCGGGCGAGGGCGCGGCCGCGGACGAGTTCGCCGCGGAGTTCGCGAGGATCTCGAAGCGCGTGATCAGCCCGTCGGCGACGCTATAGCGCACGGTCTGGGTGCGCGGCGAGAGTCCCTCGCCGTGGACGTGCACTTCCCCGCGGTACTCGCGGCCCTCGCGGACCGCCGGGCCGGACCGGAACGACATCTGACGCGGCACGTGCGAGAGGAACCGCTGGATCTCGGTGCGCCCGCGCAGCGAGAGGTCGTACGTCCCCAGCCGGGTCTTGTACTCGGCGTCCGGAGCGAAGAGCTCGACGCACGCGAGAGTGTCCACGGTCAAGAGACGGGCGTAATCGGAGAGCAGGTTGCGGGCCATGTGCAGGGGTCTTCTCGGTCTTTCGTCACGAAGCGCAAATATGCGCATTCATACCCGCAGGTTACGCGTCGGCGACGAATCCGTTCGGCGAATCCTGCAAGACGCGAGCAAGGTCTGTGTTGTCGCGTGCGGCGACGAACGAGTGCCCGAGCGTGTTCGCTCGCGCGTTCGAATTCACTTCGGTCGAACGCTCGCGCGTTTGCGTTGGAACTCCCACGCGTCGCGCACGATGTCTTCGAGCTCGGGTCGCGCGGGTCGCCAGCCCAAGAGATCGAAGGCGCGCGTTCCGCCGCACACGAGGCGCGGCGGATCCCCGGCGCGCCGCTCGGCGATGCGCACCGGGATCGGATGCCCGGTGACTCTACGCGCGGTCTCGATCACCTCGAGCACCGAGTAGCCGCGACCCGTGCCGAGATTCACGAACAGCTCGCTCGTTCCATGCTGGAGCACCGCGAGCGCGCGCAGGTGCGCGTCCGCGAGATCCTCCACGTGGATGTAGTCGCGAACGCACGTGCCGTCCTCCGTATCGTAATCGTCGCCGAAGATCGCGATCTCGCGGCGCGTGCCGGCGGCGACCTGCAGCACGAGAGGGATCAAGTGCGTCTCGG
>CAZQHA010000611.1:0-304 GCA_964592795.1 uncultured Planctomycetaceae bacterium
GCGCCGGCGAGCGCGAGATCGAATCGCTCGGCGAGCGGCTCGCCTCCGCCGCGAGCGAGGTCGACGTCGAGATCGAGCCGGTGACCGCGTCGTACCCGCGCGCCGGAGGATTCCTCGCGAGCGCGGCGCCCGCGCTCCTGGTCGTCGAGTCGGCGAACCTCGGCCCGCGCCTCGCGGCGCTGGCGGGCGCCCGCGGCGCGCGCGCGATCCTGCTCACGCCCGACGGCGCGCGCGTGGCCGTCGATCGCGCGCTCCTGCGCGAGCGGTGGTGTCATGCGCTCGAGCGCGATCTCGCGGCCGCGCT
>CAZQHA010000611.1:314-2808 GCA_964592795.1 uncultured Planctomycetaceae bacterium
AGTCGGCGGGCATCCGCGCCGCGTCGCGTGGCCGCGCGCGCGCCGCGCTGCTCGCGGAGCACCTGGGCGAGACGCCCGTCGGCGGCGCGTGGATCGTGCGCCTGCCGCCGGGCCGGCCGATCCTCGCGCAGGCCGCGCGCGCGAAGCTTCACCGCAAGCTCGCCGCGATCCTGGGCGCGAGCCTCGCCGCGAGCGGGTTCGCGCTCGCTTCGTGGATCGTGCTCGGCCGCGCGATCCTCGTCGACGGGTTCGAGCCGGCGTGGATCGCCGCGTGGATCCTGTGCCTCGCGAGCGCGATGCCGCTGCGCTGGCTCGAGGGCTACTGGCAGGCGGAGTTCGCGCTGTCGTTCGGCGCGCTCCTGCGCCGGCGACTCCTCGCGGGCGCCGCGCGGCTCGATCCCGAGGTCGTGCGCGGCGAAGGATCGGGCGCGCTGCTCGGCCGCGTGCTCGAGTCCGAGGCGCTCGAGTCGCTCGTGCTCGGCGGCGGATTCCTGCTCGTCGGCGCGGCGATCGATCTCGCGCTCGCGACGTGGGCGATCGCGAGCGCGCCGCAGGCCGGCGCGGGACTCGCGATCCTGGCCGCGTGGACCGCGATCGCGCTCGCGATCGGCGCGTCGCAATGGACGCGCGCGCTCGCGTTCGCGGACGCGCGCCGCGCTCTGACCGAGGACCTCGTCGAGCGCATGGTCGGACACAAGACGCGCGTCGCGCAGGAGGAACCGCGCCTGTGGCACGTCGAGGAGGACCGCCGCCTGTCCGGATACGTCGAGCGCTCGCGATCGCTCGATCGCTCGACGCTCCTCCTGACCGCGTGCGTCGCCGGCGGGTTCGCGCTGTGCTCGTTCGCCGCGCTCGGGTGGGCGTACGTCGCCGGCGCGTCGGCGCCGTCGGCGCTCGCGATCGGCGTCGGCGCGACGCTGCTCGGGCAGCAGGCGCTCGCGAAGCTCGCGGGCGGTCTCGCGCAGCTCTCGGTGTGCGCGGCGGCGTGGCGTCAGGTCGGCCCGCTCTACCGCGCGGCGGCGCGCGTCGAGGAGCCGGGCCTCTCGCGCGCGGCGCTGCGACCCGATCACGAGGCTCGGCGCGCGGGCCCGCTCGTCGCCGCGCGCGGGCTGACGTTCCGGCACGCCTCGCGCGCGGAGCCGGCGCTCGACCGCGCCGAGTTCACGATCGAAGCGGGGGAGCGCGTGCTCGTCGAGGGCGCGTCGGGCGGCGGCAAGTCGACCCTCGCGTCGCTGCTCGTCGGTTGGCGCGTGCCGACCGCGGGCACCGTGCTGTTTCGCGGACTCGATCGCCGCAGTTGGGGCGACGCGCGCTGGCGGGCGAGGATCGCCGCCGCGCCGCAATTCCACGAGAACCGCATCTTCACGGCGAGCCTCGCGTTCAACCTGCTGCTCGCGTCCTCGGACGACGATCCGGACGCGGAGCGGCGCGCGATCGAGGTCTGCCGCGATCTCGGACTCGACGATCTGCTCGCGCGCATGCCTTCGGGCCTGCGCCAGCTGTGCGGCGAGACCGGCTGGCAGCTCTCGCACGGCGAGCGCAGCCGGGTGTTCATCGCGCGCGCCCTGCTCGCGAAAAGCGATCTCGTCGTGCTCGACGAGAGCCTCTCGGGGCTCGACCCCGCGACCGCGCGCACGGTGCTCGACGCGCTGCGGCGGCGCGCGCCCGCGCTCGTCGTGATGGCGCATCCCTAGGGGATTCCAGGGACTCTGCGGGGGCTACCCACGCTTCCGGACCGCTGCTACCGTACGCGCTCTCCGCGGCGCGGACGAGCGTCGATCCGCGCGCGGGACGGACCCCATCGGAGATCGAATCATGAACGAAGCTCGCACCCCGTTCTTCGCACGCTTCCTGGAGAGCCAGGACTACCCGTCGATCGAGAGCGACGTCAAAGCCGGACCGAAGCCCCCGGGCGGCGGAGGCACGACGCCCGATCTCGACCAAGTGGTCACGATGAAGTACCCGTCCGACGGCGACGATGATCCGCCGGTCGCCTGATCGCGACGGAGCGCATCGACGAGGAAGCACGACGAGCCGATCCCGCACGTCGCGCGATTCCTCGAGACGTACGACTTCCCCGAGGTCGAGAGCGACGTGACCTCGACCTCAACCCCACGATGAAGCACCCGTCGGACAGCCACGAAGTCCGACCCTGACAACGAAAGGAGCGTGATCCCTTGCCGAACGAGAACCAACCCTTCTTCGCGCGATTCCTCGAGTCGCAGGACTACCCGCAAGTCGAGAGCGACGTGAAGGCGGGACCGAAGCCGCCCGGTGGCGGCTCCACCAATCCCACGTTCGACCTCGCGCACACCATGAAGTACCCGTCGGACGACGACGAGGGCGGTGGCGTCGAGATCTGAACGCGGGAAGCGATCGACGCGGGCCGTTCGCACCTCGTGCGGGCGGCCCGCGTCCTTTCGAGGTATCGTGCTCGTGCTCCGCGTCGGAGCATGGCGACAACCCATCGGAGGACGAAGATGAAGGAAGACAG
>CAZQHA010000612.1:0-258 GCA_964592795.1 uncultured Planctomycetaceae bacterium
CATCGCGATCTCGAGCAGCTTGCTCGACGACCCCAGCTTGTTGATGACCTCGGTGCACGTGCGCTTCAGCACCGCGGCGCGCGGGTCGTAGCTCTTGTAGACGCGGTGTCCGAAGCCCATCAGCCGCGTCGTGTCGTTCTTGTCCTTCGCCTTGGCGATGAAGCGGTCCGCGCTGCCTTCCTCGCGCGCGATCTGCTCCAGCATCTCGATCACCTTTTGATTCGCGCCGCCGTGGAGCGGACCCCACAGCGCGCTGAT
>CAZQHA010000612.1:268-2804 GCA_964592795.1 uncultured Planctomycetaceae bacterium
GTTCGCTTGCGAGCTGCCGACCATGCGCACCGTGCTCGTCGAGCAGTTCTGCTCGTGGTCCGCGTGCAGGATCAAGAGAAGATCGATCGCGCGGACGACGACGGGATCGGGCTCCCAGGCCTCGCACGGCGTCGCGAACATCATGTGGAGGAAGTTCGCGGAGTAGGGCAGGTCGTTCCGCGGGTACATGAACGGCTGCCCGATGCAGTGCTTGAAGGAGCACGCCGCGATCGTCGGCATCTTCGCGACCAGGCGGATGATCGACGAGTAGATCTGCCGCTCGCTCTCCGGCTCCTGGTAGAAGGTCGCGAGCGCGCCCACCGTCGCCGCGCAGACCGGCATCGGGTGCGCGTCCTTCGGGAGCGCGCCGAAGAAGCGCTTGAAGTCCTCGTGCAGCATCGTGTGCCGCGTGATCTCGTTCGTGAACACGGCGCGCTGTGGGGCCCCTGCCAGGTGATCCGCACGGCGAGCTCGGTGCGCGTCGGCAGCTCGCCGTGGATCAGGAGCCAGGCGACCTCGAGGAACGTGCTCGACTCGGCGAGCTCCTGGATCGGGTATCCGCGGTAGCGCAGGATGCCTTGCTCGCCGTCGATGAACGTGATCGCGCTGCGGCACGCGCCGGTGTTCCCGTAGCCGGGATCGAACGTGATCAGCCCGGTCTGCGCGCGCAGGTCGCGGACGTCGCACGCGACCTCGTCCTCGGTTCCGCGGATGACCTTGAGGCTCGTCTCCTTGCCTTCGAAGCGCAGCTCGACGCTCTCGCCTTGCGCCGTTTGGCCTGTCATCTGCGTCGCCATGTGCAATCGGATCCTGCGCTCTGCCTGTGGGTGCTGGGTGTGCCGGAGAAATCGCGAGACACGATGGCTCGCCGCGCCGTGCGCTGCAAGGGGAGATCTACCTTTCCGAGTCAGGAGCGGGCGACGCGCCGCCAGACTTCGGCCGTCTCCTCGGCGCACGCGCGCCACGTGAAGCGCCGCGCGTGGCGCTCGCGCGCATCGCGGCCGCCGCTCGCGAGCGCGAGCGCGATCGAGTCGGCCAGCAGCGCGGGATCGCGGACGGCGTCGGAGCGCGCGATCCATGTCGCGAGATCGCCGAGGCTCTCCTCGAGCGCCGGCAGGGGGCTCGCGACGACGGCGAGCCCCATCGCGAACGCCTCGAGCGGCGTCACCGCCGTGCCCTCGTCCTCCGCGAGGTGCACGAGCACGCTCGCGGATCCGACCGTGTGCGGCAGCTCGCGCTCGGGGACCTCGCGCTGCCAGCGAACGCGCTCGCGCACGGGAGAGGCGGCCAGCGCGCGCGCGAACTCGTCCAG
Source organism: uncultured Planctomycetaceae bacterium (assembly GCA_964592795.1). Lineage (GTDB taxonomy): Bacteria > Planctomycetota > UBA1135 > UBA1135 > JANLUN01. The sequence continues at coordinate 1,581 of CAZQHA010000612.1, forward strand.
AGCCGGGCCCTCGCGACCGATGCAGACGAGCGCGAGCTGCGTCCCGCGCGCGTCGAGCGTCTCGATCGCGCGCAGCACGGCGACGTGCGCGCGCGCCGGGCGCAGGGCGCCGAGCACGAGCACGGTCGGTGGGTCGCTCGGCGGCGGGAGCCGGTCGAGCTCGCGCCGCCAGTGATCCGCGCCGACCGCCGTCCGGTGGATGCGCTGCGCCGCGACGCCGTACCGCTCGGCGATCCGCGTCTTGTAGTCGTCGCAGAAGACGATCACGCCGGCCATGCGCGCGAGCGTCTTCGCGAGCAAGAGGTCGGCGGGGGAGCCGGCGGGGGGGAACTCCGACACCGCGAGGCACTCGCGAGCGGTCGCGACCGGCAGCGCCGGCAGGAGCGTGTGCTGGAAGACGTCGACTCCGCCGAGCCAGCGGTCCGCCTGACGGCGCAGGAGCGGCGCGAGGAGCGTCGCCGCGCGGCGCGACGCGTGGCTGCGAACGTGCGTCACGCGCGCCGCGCTTTTCGCGATGCCGAGCGCGGGCTCTCCGATCGGGCGCGGCGCGCGTCCCACGTCGAGCAGCGCGAGCTCCGGGCCGTCCTCGAGCGCCGCCAGCGCGCGCACGAGCTCGCGCGTGTAGCGGCCGACCCCCGGCGCGTGCGACACCGCGGGCAGGTAGTCGATGCCGACGCGCACCGCGCTAGCTCGAGAGGCCGTCGCGGGCGACGCGCTCGAGCGCGTCGGCGAAGCGATCGATCTCCGCGATCGTCGTGTAGACCGCGGGCGAGACGCGGATCCCCTGGAAGTCGGCGTGCTGGATCGCGACCACGAAGATGTGGTGCTTCGCCCACAAGTGCTCGGCCAGCTTCAGCGCGTCGACGCCCTCAATCTCCACGTTCGCGACGCCCGTCGCGAATCCGGGCTTGAGGCTCGTGTGCAGGCGCGTGCCCGGCATCCTCGCGGCGCGCTCCGCCCAGCGGTCGCGCAGGTAGAGGAGGCGCGCCAGCTTGCGCTCGGGTCCCAGGCTCTCGTGGAACGCGAGCGCGTCGGCGATCGCGAGGAAGTTCGCGAGCGGGTGCGTGCCGATCTCCTCGAACTTGCGGATGTCCGCGGCCTGCGCCTCCGCCGCGGCCATCAGCGGCCACAGACGCTCGATGCGCTCGCGCCGCACGTAGAGCATGCCCGTGCCGAACGGCGCGAAGAGCCACTTGTGCAGGCTCGTGCCGTAGTAGTCGCAGT
>CAZQHA010000613.1:0-2765 GCA_964592795.1 uncultured Planctomycetaceae bacterium
AGCTCCTACTTGCTCCATCGGCTGGTTTAGCGATTATTCGGACAGGCTCCTAGCCGCGGCGCGATCGTTTTTCGCGACCGTCGGAACCGCTCGCGGAGCGCGGCGCGTGAGCCGCTCGCTCCGACGGCGACACGCCGTTCCTGTCGCGGGACATGAACGTCGAGTATCGAGAAGCCGGGAACTGGGCGCTGCGGACGCTCCGGGTCGAGCGCATGGGGCCGGTGATCGAGATCTACGGGCCGAGCGACTAGGCGCGACTCGACTTGTGTTGCTGAATCGACCGCGGCGCCGGGCTAGAGTGCGCGGACTCCTCGGCTCGGCCCGAGAGATCCACGACCATGACGCGCTGGCCCCATCTCTATGTCGTTTCCGCCGGTGCGCGAGCGCTGGCCCTCGCCGCCGGCCTGGCCGGTCTCGCCGGTTGCTCTCAGATCGAGGAGTGGCTCGGCCTCGACGACGACGACGACGGATCGTCGCGCTTCCGAGCCGTGTCGGCGCGCACCGGCGTCGCAAGCGACACTCCGACCCTCGTCCGCGGGCCGTGGATCGTGTTCCTGGCGAGCGAGGCGACGAGCGGCTCGATCGGCACCGACTTCAATCAGGACGGCGACTTCGGCGACCAGATCGTCAGCGTGATCCACATGGGCTCGCAGCGCGAGTTCGTGCTCGACATCGCCGCGCAGGAGATCGCGATCCTCGGCGACGACGTCTGGTTCGCGACCGACGAGGACCAGGACGACCGCGATTGGGATCTCGACGGGTTCGCGAACGACCTCGTGCTGCTCCATTGGGACGGGACGAACGGCGCGGTCACGTTCGTGGCGACGCTCAATCCCGACGGTCGCACGGCGTTCGTCACCGTGGGGGACCGCGTCTACTTCTGCCGCGAGGTCAGCGGTCCCTTGTTCGCGCCCGACACGACGCTCGCGTTCGTCGACACCACCGCGCCGACGACGCCCGTCGGGATCGACAACGCCGACATCGCCTTCGCCTTGCGGCCGCGACTCATCGCGGCCGACGAGGGGCTCCTGTTCCTGGGGCAGAACGAGATCGTCGAGCTGCGCGACCTGAACGGCGACGGCGACCAGCTCGACGAGTTCGTGCTCGCCCTGCACGACACGACCGATCCGCTCGCCGACGTGAAGTCGGTCGGGCTGGCGGCGCTCGACGAGGACGTGCCCGTCCGCGCGATGAGTCGCGGTCCCGGCGATTGGCTGGTCGGCTTCCTCGTCAACGAGGAAGCGCAGGCGAACGCGAACTTGAACGACCCCAATCTCTTCACCGCGGGTTGGCAGCCGCCGCAATGCGCCGGGCTCGAGGACACCGACACGATCGACAACGTGCTCTTCTTCCTCGTCTTCGCGCCGTGGGACGTGAACCCGATCGCGAACCCGCCGGTGAACACCGGGCTCGCCGGGACGCTGCGCGTGCTCGCGGCGCCGGGCGCGGGCGCGTCTCCGGGGTACGTCGCGACGATCCAGGCCGAGCTCGACGAAGGGACGTGCTCGCTCAACTTCGACCCCGACGACGGCGAGGACACCGATCAGGACGATTTCGTGCTGCGCTGGACCGAAGCCGTCGATCCCGTGCTCCCCGTCACGTCGGTCGACGAGCTCGTCGCGGTCGACGTCGAGGTGCCGGGCAACACGTTCGGCGTGAGCGCGCTCGCGGGGTTCTTCTTGACGTCGATCGACGAAGAGAGCGACAGCCGCGACCACGACGGATTCCCCGACGTCGACGTCACGATCTTGGCGCGATTGGATCCGACGCTCGGGACCCTCGCCGATTGGGAGGTCGATCAATCGGCGGGCGCCGACTTCTTCGTCGGACCGACGTGGATGGAGGAGTCCGACGACCACACGCAGGTGCTCATGGCGATCAGCGAGACGGTCGCGCGGGTGCCGCTGAACTCGGGCGACAACGATCTCCTCGACAGCGTCCACGTGGTGGCGCAGGAAGATCCCGACAATCCCGGCGACATCGATTTCCCCGGGCCGGCGTTCGCGGTGGATCCCGACATCGCGGACCTGGCGTTCGGAGGCCCGTGGGCGCTCTTCTCGGTGGCCGAGCTCGACGACTCGCACGACTACAACGGCGACGGCGACCAGAACGACACCGTCTTGGCGCGCGCGGTGGCGGACGGGTTCGCGAGCACGGCCTTCATCACGACGCTGATGAGCAACGTCCAGGAGCAGGACCAGCCGCTCAGCATCACCGGCGGGAGCGACGTCGGCGCGGCGTTCATCGCCAACGAGAGAGCGCGCAACATCGACTTCAACCACGACGGCGACGTCGACGATTTCGTGATGAGCTGGTTCCGGTTCTGACGATGGCCCCCGCGAAGCGCAACGCGACGAACCCGCCCGCGGCGGGATACTCCGGAACGCCGCTGTGGAAGAAGCTCGGCTTGAAGTCCGGGCAGTCGGTGTCGTTCGTCCACGCGCCGCGTGGCTTCGACGCGCTCTTGCGCGGCGGTCCGGACGACCTCCGCGTCGTGACGCGCGGCGCCGGCGAGCTCGACCTCGTCGTGCTGTTCGCGGCCCGGCGCTCCGACGTCGAGGCCGATCTCGCGAAGTACGCCAGGCGCCTCGCGCCGGCCGGGATGCTGTGGGTCGGCTGGCCGAAGAAGCAGAGCGGCGTCGCGACCGACCTGACGGAGGACTCGGTGCGAAGGTTCGGACTCGACGCCGGCCTCGTCGACGTCAAGGTGTGCGCGATCGACGCGACGTGGTCCGGCCTCAAGCTCGTGCGCCGGCTCGTGGATC
>CAZQHA010000614.1:0-2763 GCA_964592795.1 uncultured Planctomycetaceae bacterium
GCACATCGGAGACACGACGACGCGGTTCTCGAGCCGCAGGCCGCGCAACGTGAACGGCGCGAACATCGGAGGCGGCGCGCGCCCGTCTCGAGCGCGCGCCATTCCATGGGTGTCGGCGAACCACTCGGTGACCCGCCGCACGAGCTCCGGATCGCGCTTGGCGAGGTTGTCGTACGTGATGCGCTTGCTGCGCGTCATCAAGTTGAACGTGAACTGGAGCGGGTGCTGCTTCAGGTAGCGCCGCGAGCTCTCGAACCACTCCAGGCTCGTCTGCGCCGCCTTCTGCGTCTTCAGGACGTCGAGCCGCCGCGCGTCCTCGTACGCCGCGAGCACGCGCGGGACGTCGCGGGTCCCGTGGTCGCGGAAGGCCTTCGCGAGCGCGATCGAGTCCTCCATCGCGAGCTTCGTCCCCGATCCGATCGAGAAGTGCGCGGTGTGCGCCGCGTCGCCGACGAGCACGACGTTCCCGTGGTGCCACGTGGCGTTGCGCACGGTGGGGAACGAGCGCCACACCGAGCGGTTCGTCAGGAGCTTGTGACCCTCGAGGTGGTCGGCGAACAGCCGCTCGCAGTACGCCACGGTGTCGGCCTCGCTGGCTCGATCGAGCCCGGCGCGCTTCCACGTGTCTTCGTGCGTCTCGACGATGAACGTCGAGAGCGACTTCTCGAACGGGTACGCGTGGACTTGGAAGAGACCGTGCTCGTTCTCGCGGAAGATGAACGTGAACGCGGCCAAAGGCTTCGTCGTGCCCAGCCAGCAGAACTTGCACTTGCGCCAATCGAGGGTCGGTTGGAAGTGCGCCGCGTATTGCGCGCGCAACGTGCTGTTGATGCCGTCCGCGGCGAGGATCAGGTCCGCGTCGCCGAGGTCCTCGCGACCGGCGATCTCCTTCTGGAAGGTCAGCGAAACGCCGAGCTCGCGGCAGCGCGCGTGCAGGATCTCGAGCAGCTTCTTGCGCGCGAGTCCGCAGAAACCGTGTCCGGTCGAGCGCACGCACGTGTCCGCGAACCACGTCTCGATGTCGCTCCAGTACGCGAAGCTCTTCCGGATCTCCCGGTAGCTCTCGGGATCGGCGGCCTCGAAGTTCGAGAGCGTCTCGTCCGAGAAGACGACGCCCCAGCCGAACGTGTCGTCGGCTCGATTGCGCTCGAGGACGGCGATCTCGGCGTCCGGGTGCGCCTTCTTCATCAGGATCGAGAAGTAGAGGCCCGCCGGTCCGCCGCCGAGCACCGCGATTCGCATGACCCGCATGATACGCAGCGCGCGCGGTCGATCTATGATCGCCGGCCGACATGCATCAACGGGCACAGGATTGGATCGAGACCTTGAGCGAGATGCGCGCGCAGGGGAAGCCGTGCGCGATGGTCGTCGTGACGGAGGTCAAGGGGAGCGGCCCGCGCGAAGCCGGCGCGCGCATGATCGTGAGCCGCGGGGCGAACGGGCGCATGGAGCTCGTCTACGGCACGATCGGCGGCGGCAACCTCGAGATGCAGGCGATCGAGCACTGCGGCGTGCTCCTCGGCGACAAGAAGGCGGCGTCGGAGACGGTCGCCTATCCGCTCTCCGAGAAGGTCGGACAGTGCTGCGGCGGAGAGGTGAAGCTCTTCTTCGAGACGTACCCGTGGCGGCGCCGTCAGATCGCCGTGTTCGGTGCGGGGCACGTCGCGCAGGCGATCGGCGGCTTGGCTCCGTACCTCGGCGCCGAGATGATCTTGATCGACTCCCGCGACGAGTCGGAGATCCGACCTCCGCTCCCTCCGCGACGGCCGTACGAGCTGCGCTGCGTCGACCACCCGGAGGAGGAGATCGACCTCTTGTCCGACGACGCGCTCGTGCTCGTGATGACGCAAAGCCACGCGCTCGACCTCGAGATCATCGCCCGCGCTCTCCGGCGCGATTTCCCGTACATCGGGCTCATCGGCTCGGCCCGAAAGTGGGACCGGTTTCAGAAACGACTCCAGCAACGCGGTCACGCGGCCGAAATCATCGCGCGTGTCCGCTGCCCGATCGGCGTCTCCAAGCATTCGAAGGAGCCGAACGCGATCGCGATCTCCGCGGCGGCCGAGCTGCTCCAAGTGATGGAGCGCGTCTGAAACCCCAAGGAGGAGTCCTCATGAAGAAGTTCCTGTGTCTTGCCCTCGTCGCGGTCGTCGCGTCCGCCTGCACGACGACGGATACGACGAAGTCCGCGACGACGCCGATGAGCGCGGCCGAGCTGCAAACGAAGTGGGAAGCGTACGCGACCCCGGGCGCGGCCCATCACGTGCTGGATCAGAAGATCGGCAAGTGGAACTTGACCGTGACCAATTACATGTCGCCCGGCGCGGAGCCGACACGAGCGACCGGCACGTGCGAGATCAAGTGGATCATGGACGACCGCTACATCGAGGACACGACGAGCGGCGAAGCGATGGGCCAGCAGTTCCAAGGCCGCGGCGTGATGGGCTTCGACAACCTGAAGAAGAAGTACGTGTCGACGTGGATCGACAACACCATCACGGGCGTGATGACCTCGGAAGGCACGTACGACGCGACGCGCAAGATGTTCACCTACACGACGCAGCAGCCGGACGTCGCCACGGGCACGTTCACGCGCGGTCGCGCGACGGAGCGGTTCATCGACAAGGACCACTGGGTCATGCAGTCGTTCGCGCCCGACGCGAACGGCGACGAGTACATGACCATCGAGATCCACTACACGCGCGCGAACTGACACCGTACGCGCTCAGCCCTTGAGCTGCTCGCCGAGCTTCCACGCCAAAT
>CAZQHA010000615.1:0-2754 GCA_964592795.1 uncultured Planctomycetaceae bacterium
GCGCTAGCGTTCTCCGCATGAACGTGTGCGCCTTCGCCGTCCTCGTCGCGCTCGCGGGAAGCGGTCGAGCGCAAGATGCGACGCCGCCCGCGGACGCGGCCGAGCGCGCGGTGGTGCGCACGATCCTCGAGCGGGCTCGCGCGGAGAGCGGCTTCCCGGGAGCGGTCGCCGGCGTGCGCGCGCCGGACGGCGGGACCTTCGCGGTCGCCTGCGGCGTGTCGGACGCCGAGAAGGGCACGCCGATGCGCGAGAGCGATCTCCTGCACGCGGGGAGCGTCGGCAAGATGTTCTTCGCCGCGCTCGCGCTGCAGCTCGTCGCCGAGTCGAAGCTCGAGCTCGACGCCTTGATCGGCGAGTACGTCTCGCACGAAGACTGGTTCGCCGATCTGCCGAACGGCGACGCGATCACCGTGCGCATGCTGATCGCGCACACGAGCGGCTTGCCGACGTACGGATCGGCCTTCATGACCGAGCTGGCGAACGATCCCGGCCGTGAGCGCGATCCTCTCGACGGCATCCGGTCGGCGCGCGGCCAGTCGCCGCAGTGCGCGCCCGGAGAGCGCCACGCGTACTCGGACATCAACTACCTCGTCCTCGCCGCGCTGTGCGAGCGCGTCACGAAGAAGAGCGCGTACGACGAGATCCGCCGGCGCGTGCTCCAGCCGCTCGCGCTCGAGCGCGTCGTGCCCGCGGACCGCGCCACGATCGCGGGCCTCGTTCCGGGCTACGCGGGCGCGGAGAACCCGTTCGGCGGCGATCTCATGGTGAAGGACGGCGCGCTCGTGCTGCACCCGCGCTTCGAGAGCGGCGGCGGCGGCTTCGTGACGAACGCCGAGGACCTCGCGCGCTTCGTCGTCGCGTTCTGCGAAGGGCGCGCGTTCGATTCGAAGCTCCTCGCGGAGGCGCTGCGCGGCGTCGAGGCGCCCGATTCGGGGCCGGGGAGCCGCTATGGACTCGGCATCCACATCGACAAGACGCCGCTCGGCACGGCGTACGGTCACAGCGGCTACTTCCCGGGATACGTGACGTGGGTGCGCTGGTATCCCGAGCGACGCGTCGCCGTCGCGCTGCAGTTCAACACGAGCGACGATGCGCGGCTTCCCAAGTCGCCGCGCGAGATCGTCGACGAGATCGCGTCGGCGATGTCGTCGCGCGCGCGCTGAGCTCCGCGAGCTACGTCTTCGGCTTCGCGCCGCGCTGCGTCGACACGTACAAGAACGCGGCGATCGCCAAGAACAGGATCGACGTGCCGACAGTTCCCGCCGTTCCCATCAGGCGCGGATCGTGCTTGCCCGGAACGAGCTCGAGCGCGACGAGCGCGGCGATCGCGACGCCGGCGAGTCCCTCGCCCGCGACCAGGCCCGATGCCGCGAGGATTCCGGGGTCGCCGTGCGCCGCCGCCGCGGGGCCGCGCCGCTTTTCGTACGCCGCGCGAATCACGCCGCCGAGATAGATCGCCGCCATCGACGACAGCGGTAGGTACACGCCGATCGCGAACGCGAGGGCCGACACGCCGCACAAGGACGCGGCGATCGCGAGCCCTCCACCCGAGAGCACGAGGTCCCACGGCAGATCGCCGGCGAGCACGCCCTCGATGATCGTCTTCATCAAGGTGGCCTGCGGCGCGGGGATCTCTGCGCTCCCAAACGTGTACGAGTGTCCGAGGAGCAACACGGTGCCCGCCACGGCCCAACACGCGAACGACGCGCCGATCAATTGTCCCAGCTGCTGCTTCGCCGGCGTCGCGCCGACGAGGAAGCCGGTTTTCAAGTCCTGCGAGATGTCGCCGGCCTTCGACGCCGCGACCGCGACGATCGTTCCGACGGTGAGCACGGCGGCGCGCGCCCCCAGGTCCGTCCAGTCCATCGCCGCGAACACAGACGCGACGCCGAGCAACGTGACGAGCGTGATGCCCGAAGTCGGCTGCGAGCTGACGCCGACGATGCCGACGATGCGCGCGGCGACGGTGACGAACAAGAGGCCGAAGACGCCGACACCGAGGGCGCAAACTCCACGCTGCACGGGCGAAAGGTCGCCCGCGAACACCCCGGGCACGAACGCCGCGACGAGGACGACGACGAGGATCGCGCCGACGACGAAGCTGCCGGGCAAGTCGCGGTCGGTCGCGGTTCCGTACGCGAACGTGGGCGGCAATCCCTGGGTCGAGCTCGCCGCGGACGAACCACCTCGAACTCCACCCACGACCGCTTTCACGGCGCCGATCATCCCCGGCAGGTTCTTCGCGACCGCGATGATGCCCGCGACGGCAACCGCCCCGGCTCCGATGTAGCGCACGTACCGGGACCAGATCTGGCCTGCGCTCATGTCCTTGACGAGCGCTTTCGTCTCCGGGAAGAGCGGCGATTCGAAGCCCTGTCCAAGCCACGCGATCAGCGGCGTGAGCACGAGCGCCGACACGACGGAGCCGGCGACGAGGATGCCCGACTGTCGGTAACCGAGAATGAAGCCGACCGCGATCAGGGCGGGCGCGAGCTCGATCGCGAGCTCCGCCTTCGGCAGGAAGCCGAGCTGCAAGTGCAGCATGTGCGGAACGAGGAAGACGAGCGCGAGCACGAGCTTCACCGCGACACCGACCGCGATGCCGCGGAAGATCCACTTGCCGTGCGTCGATTCGCCCGTGGTCGCGCGCAAGACCTCCGCGCACGCGGTGCCTTCGGGATACGGCAGCGTCGCGTGCTCCTGCACGATCAAGAGACGCCGCAGAGGGATCATCGCGGCGAGTCCGAGGATCCC
>CAZQHA010000616.1:0-2750 GCA_964592795.1 uncultured Planctomycetaceae bacterium
TAACTTGTCGAGGGGTTATATCAACCCCTGCTAGGGACCCCCCCCGCGCGGGGCGCGGAACTTCGTCCGAGGGGGTGGCGCCCGAATCCGGGCGCCACGCTCGTTTTCCCGCCGTGCTCCGCGGGCCAACGCGGCGAAAATCGGCGCGTACCTCGGTCCGGTGCGCGGATTAGATCCCTTCCGAGGGGTGTGCTAGCGTGCCGGACCGGCGATGGAATCGGAGACACGACTGCGCGGGAAGGCTCGCGCGCTGAGCTTCGCCGCGCTCGTCTTCCCCACCCTCGCCGCATGCTCGCGCGCACCCGACGCGGACCGTTCGCGCCCGAACGTGCTCGTGATCGCGATCGACACGCTGCGCGCGGACAAGCTCGGATGCTACGGCGGCGCGCGCGGCTTGACGCCGAACATCGATCGGCTCGCGAGCCAAGGAGCTCGATTCGAGCACGCGTTCTCGACGGCGCCGTGGACCCTGCCTTCGTTCGCCTCGCTGTTCAGCTCGCTGCACCCTCCCGAGCACGGCGCGGGTGGCAGCGCGTTCGCAGGCTTCCGCGCGCTCCCCGAATGCGTCGACACGCTCGCGGAGAGGATGAGCTCGGCCGGCTACGCGACCGCGGCGGTCGTCAACGTCGACTTCTTGTCGAAGCCGTTCGGCTTGATGCAGGGGTTCGACGAAGTGGACGAGCAGTTCTCGAGCAACAATCGCGACATGAGGAACGCGGCGGACACCACGCGCGCCGCGCTGTCGTGGCTCGACGAACGACCGCAGGGCGCCTTCTTCCTCTTCGTCCACTACTTCGATCCGCACGCCGAGTACGCGCCACCGCAGCCGTACCGGCGGCAGTTCGCGAAACCGCAGGACGCGGAGACCGACGGCTTCACCTTCGGGACGCGCGAGCAGATCACGGCGTATCGCCGCGGGCTGATCCAGTTCCGCCCGCAAGACGTCGAGCGCGCCGAGGCGCTCTACGACGGTGAGATCGCGTACACCGACGCGCAGGTCGGCGCGCTCCTGGACGGTCTCCGCGCGCGCGGCCTCGACGATTCGACGCTCGTCGTGCTGACCGCCGATCACGGCGAAGAGTTCCTCGACCACGGCGGCTACGAGCACGGCCACGCGCACTACGACGAGCTGCTCGCCGTCCCATTGATCGTGCGGCACGGATCGCGGATCGCGCCGGCGTCGATTCCCGTTCCCGTGAGCCACGTCGACGTCGCGCCCACGTTGTGCTCGTGGGCGAACGTGCCGCCTTCGCGCGGGTTCCGGGGCCGCGATCTGTCGCCACTGCTGCGCGGTAGCACGGTCGACGACGCTGCGCTGGTCGCCTATGGAAACTTCTGGGGCGAGCCGCTGAGCAGCCTGCGCGCGAGCGGGCTCAAGCTCATCCACACCCCGGCGCGCGACGAGGTCTTGGGACGGGTCGAGCTGTACCGTTGGACGGACGACGCGCGTGAACGCCGCGATCTGAGCTCGGTCGAAGTCGATCGGACGAGAGCGATGCAGAGCGCGCTCGGCGCAGAGATCGAAAGCGCGGTGGGCCGTCGCTGCGAGGCGGCCGCGGCGGCACCGGTGTCGCCCGACGCCTTGCAGCGACTTCACGGCCTCGGATACCCCCAGTCCGCGGAGTCACCGCCGAAGTGACCGCGCGCGCGTCCGCTCCGATCGCCTCGAGCGAAGCCACGCCCCCGCGTGACATCGATTCGAAGCGCGCCCGCACGTGGCTCGCGCTGATCCTCGCGCTCGCGCGCGCGCTCCGCGTGACCTACGTCTTGCAGGCGCGCTCGAACCCGTACTTCGACGAGCCGCAGATGGACGCGCTGTACCACGTGCAGTGGGCGCAGGCGTTCGCGGAAGGGCGCGATTTCCAGCCCGGACCGTTCTTCCGCGCGCCGCTCTACCCGTGGTTCCTGGGCGTCCTCTTCGAGCTGTTCGGGACGGGTCTGCTGGTGCCGCGCCTGGCGCAGACGGTTCTTGGAACGCTCTCCGTGGCGCTCGTCTACCTCGTGGGAGCGCTGGCATTCGATCGGCGCGTCGGCCTCTTGGCGGCGCTCTTCGCGGCGACGTACTGGCTGCTCATCTACTTCGACGGGGAGCTCCAGCTCCCGACGCTCGAAGTGCCAACCTACCTCGCCGCCATCTACCTCTCCTTGCGTCTCTTCCAGCGCAGGTTCGCGCGGGACGCGGCGCTGGCGGGGCTGGCGTGGGGAATCGCGGCCATCGTCCGTCCGAACGTGCTCCTGTTCGTTCCGCTGGTGGCGGTCTGGCTGGCCTGGTTGGATCGCGCGCGCGGGTGGCGTGCCCTCGGACCGGCGGCGTGCTTCGTGCTCGGACTGTGCGCGCCGATCCTGCCGATCACGATCTACAACCGGGTCGAGGGCGGCGACCGCGTCCTGATCAGCTCGCAGGCCGGCGTGAACCTGTGGATCGGCAACAATCCGCGATCCGACGGCAGCACCGCGATCGTCCCCGGAACGCGACCGGATTGGTGGGGCGGCTACTACGATTCGATCCAGCAAGCGGAGCTCGCTCAGGGACGCGCGCTAAAGCCCTCCGAAGTCTCGCGCCACTACGCGCAGCTCGCGCTGCATTTCGTCCGGGAAGCGCCCGCGCACGCGCTGCAGCTCCTCTTGTGGAAGCTGCGACTTTTCTGGACCGATTACGAGCTGGGGAACAACGCGGACGAGCGCTTCTTCGCGTACCGCTTCGGACCGATCCTGCGCTGGCTCCCGCTCGGCTTCGGCGTGGTCGCGCC